>DATGGW010000051.1:0-4040 GCA_035308345.1 Ktedonobacteraceae bacterium
ATAATTTTCCTGGTTTTGGCCATGCTGCTGAGTTGGATCTATACTCAACAAAGGAAACTAATTGTGCAGGCGAAGCAGCTTAGCTATTTAGAAAGCACTCGCTATGAGGAGCGTCTGCGCAAGCAGGAGGAGGAGGCCAGCCGTCGTGATTACGAACTGCGCGCCTTTTATGACGTGATCGCGGTAACGCGCGACCAGAAAGATTTGAAATCACAACTGAGTTTGATGGCGAAGGCCATCACAGAGACTTTCAACTTTTGTGGTATACGAGGCTGCGCGTTCTATCTGCCCGACCTGGAGAGTGGCGTATCAATGTGGGTGCTGTCCTCACAGGGAGAAAGCCTGCCCAGACTCGCGCCCGGCGATGAAGCCAGCGTAGCGTGGGTGATGCGCAATGGGCGGGCTGTTACCCTGACGGAAGTTCCTGCTGTGACGCATACAAAAGCTATTTATTTACGTAGGATTGTTGGGAGCAATATGAGCAATCTTCACAATGTTTGTCTCTGCAATTTCCTTGTCCCTCTACGATCGGGTCAGCAGACGCTGGGCGTAATGCGTCTCTTTGCTCAGGATGATGGAAACCCCGAACTCGTGATGATTAAAGGTCTGCTGGAGAAAGACAGTAAAAATTTGCTGGAAAAGGACTGGATGCCATCCAGCAAGCATTCCGAGCATTTTTTTATGTTGCTTACTCATGTCGTCGTATTAGTAGAGCAATCGCTTATTGAACGCGCGCTGATGCAAAAGGAAAGCCTGCGCCAGGAATTACAAAAACGCACGGAGGAGATGCATACAGCCATCATTTCTTCTGTTTCGCATGATTTTCATACCCCGCTCACGCAGATAATGGGCGCGGCAAGCGGCTTGTTGAATCGGCCCCAGCCCTGTGAGGACGAGGCGGCCTGTCGTGAATCGCTGCGTGCCATAGTCAGCGAAACCGAGCGGCTCGAGCGTATTGTTGCAAAGATGCTGGCCCTGTCTCGCATCGAACATGGAGCATTTGCGCTCAAGAGAGAGTTGTATCCCATTGAAACGATTATTCTGAATGCGTTAGACCAGGGACATATGCGTTCGCTCAAGCAGGGACGTCGAATTGAAATCCTCGTTCCCGATGATGTGCCTGCTGTCATGCTGGACCCTGATTTTATTGGACAGGTGTTTACTAACCTGATTGAGAATGCCATCCGCTATACACCCGTGGAGTCGCCGATTGAGATCTGGGTGCGAGCGAAAGATGAGCAATTATATATATCCATAGCCGATCGCGGGCCGGGTATTCCACCGGGTGAACTAGAGCGGGTTTTTGAACGCTTTCATCGTGTCAAACAGGAAATTCTTGACAATGCAACGCTGGCGTCAAACCAGGGCTCTGGCCTTGGCCTGGCCGTGTGCAGCGGATTTGTTCACGCGCACGGAGGACGTATCTGGGCTGAAAATCGTAAGAATGGAGGAGCGAAGTTCACGTTTACTTTGCCATTATACGTGGCAGAGGGAGTAATCGATGAGAAGGATTCTGCTGGTTGAGGATCAGGACCCCGCGGTGCGCGATCTCAAGCGCAACCTGGAAAGTAATGGGTATGGCGTTTACGTTGCGCATTTCGGTAAAGATGTGTGGGATATCATGGCACAGCATCATGTCGACCTGGTGCTGCTCGACCTGAATCTGCCGGATATTGATGGCCTGCGACTTGGCAGCGAGCTTCGCGACAATAACCCGGATCTTCCCATCATCGTTGTCTCGGTCGTAACGGAGGGGGATAAGAAAGTGCGAGCGTTCAAGGTATTCGCCGACGATTATGTTTCCAAGCCCTATCATATGGACGAGCTGCTTGAGCGTATCACGGTTCAATTCCGGCATGCCGACCATATGCACGCGGGAAGCGTCCCCCGGATAATCAAAGCGGGACCTCTGGAAGTAAATTTAGAGCAGCGACTCGTCAGGGTGAATGCCCAGCCCATTGAACTGGCCAAAAAAGAGTTTGAGCTACTCGAACTTTTTGCGCTAAATGCAGGCAAAATTGTCACCTACGACGTTATTCTCGTGCGTGTGTGGGGTGACGAGGCAGAGTCGGAAAGGAGAAACATTCACGTCTACGTCAACCGCCTGCGTAAAAAAATCGAGACGCCCGCCAGGCGTCGCTTCATTTTCAACGAGCCCAAAATCGGCTATCGCTTCCAGGCAGGCGAGTGATCTCCCGGCGAAAAGCTGCGTTAGTAATCAGCAATTGTTGTATGCGCAGCCTGGATGCACAGGCTATTACGCAAGGCCGTGATGTATGGCGGCTGGCTTAGCTATTATGTCCCCTGTGCCAGTTCCAAAACTACATGGCTTTGCGCGCTCTGTCGCGCAGCCTCGATGACTCGCAGAGTAGCCACTGCACCGGCGGGATCGACGGGCGGCTCTCCACCTTGGAGCAGAGCATCGCGCAGCAGCGTGTAAAAAGTTTCGTAAGCGCCTGGTAATGTCTCTACGGGACCATCAAAGTGTAGACCGCCTACATCCGTTGAGAGCCTTCCCCAGCGCTCGCGAGGCTCAAGACCCCAACCGGCGCCACCCGGTCGCATCCCGGCTTGCAGCGCGTCCTCCTGTGGATCCATCCCCCATTTTTCATACATGCCGCGCAATCCGCTGATACGCATGCGCGGACCTGGGATGCGGGTGAGTACGCCCATCCAGAGGTGCGCGCGCACACCATGGGCGAACTCAAGCGCGACGAACGTGTCATCATCCACCTGCACGCCGGAGCGCCGCTTCTCCACTTCGGCGTAGACACGCAGCGGTTGACCAAAGAGCAGCAGCGCCTGGTCAATCAGGTGACTGCCAAGATCGAAAAGCAGTCCCCCGGCCTCTTCTGGATCAGGCAATTCACGCCAGGCTCCGCGGTGTGGCACTGGACGGTAACGTTGGTACCATGACTCGAAGCGGATAATCGGCCCCAACAAGGCGGGTCCGGTGGAAAGTAGCTGGCGTACCGTGAGGAAGTCGTTATCCCAACGCCGGTTCTGGAAGACCGTGAGTAGCTTACCCGTACTTTTGCTGGTTGCGATCAATCGCCCGGCGTCCTCCGCCGATGCCGCCAGGGGCTTGTCTATGACGACAGGTAATCCTGCTTGCATGGCTGCCATGCCAAGAGGAACATGCGTGCGGTTTGGTGTCGCGACTACTACTAGATCATAGTGGAGAGCATCGCGCCAGAGATGCTCGACTGATGGAAGGATTGCCGCGGCTGGGAATTCGCGGCGAGCGCGCTGTTGGCGTTCAGGGTGACTCGTCACGATGGCTGCGACGCTCATACCTTCTGTAGAAGCAATCAGCGGCGCGTGAAATACAGCGCCTGCGAGTCCATAGCCAATGATGGCGACTCGGAGTGTGTTTGCAGTGCGTTCAGAGCTGGCTGATGATGTCATATGCTTTATCCTTCAATCATCGCTGCTAAGCAGGAAAACCTCTGTGCCGACATGCAGCGTTGCATCCCAGGTGATCTTGATAGCATCCTTGACGCTCTGATGCGCGGGGCAGCCTTCGGAATGCACGCGTAGCGCGCGTTCCGCTGCTGTGCGAGACTCGGAGGGAATTCTCAAGGATATCTATTGCTCCTTTCGATAAATGACACGGTTGAGCCGTATTGATATAGTATATAATACCCGCGTATTAAGGGATAATGATTTGAACCTCCCCGCTGCCTGCGCTGCAAAAAGCCCAGAGCTTGCCGCGCTTCGTCAGTATGAGGTCCCACTTCAGTAGATGATGGAGAGTGCGTGTTGCCTTAGAGTGGGTTGTTATAATCCAGGATAAGGAGTGGGGGGATTCAAGGGTTACCATTCAACGGATTTTAGCTAATGTCGCTCTGCTTTTTCCTGAGCAAGGACTTGCAGGAGCAAATGATCTACATCTTGCAGAATACTTTCATAGCCTTGCGCAAGGGCATAAAGTTTATTTAGAATTTCCTGGTGGCGTACTATTGCATCTTGTGACGATGAACGACATACCTTACGAAATAGAAGAATGAGTATCATTAACTCGTCGTTTAACTCATCGG
>DATGGW010000052.1:0-3411 GCA_035308345.1 Ktedonobacteraceae bacterium
CTACGGCATCCCAGAAGACCAGTGGCCGGCTGTGCTACAGCGCATTCTTGAAAACCACGAGTCCTACCGAAAGGTAGCAGCAGAGTAAGGTGTCTCACGCGAAACCATACGCCGTTTAGTTCGCGCGGCTCGTAGCGTCTAAATGGCTTTTTTTGAACAGATATGCCAAGTAGCCAGCACAGCCTCAAGAGCAACGCTACCCAGGTTCAGACCCACATTGGAAAATACCCGTTGTTGAGTGGCCTCGTGTTCTCCATCGCATTGACCAGAGTGAACCACGCAGAAAAGTAGCGCGGGATTATCACGTATCGCATGAGGCTGTACGCCATGTTCTTCGCGCTGCTCGTTGAACACAGCAAGCAAGTTAACTAGGTATTCATAATCTTGACTATTGCCTACGATGCGCAGACCCCATCCATCATCCGATCGACAGCGGGCTGTTCCTGGACAGTGTGCGTGTGCCATCTTATAAAGCTTCCCATTTCAGCGAAATAGGACGCATGAGTAGGCTCTATTTCATATGTTCACCAGTACGCGGCAAGCCCTTCCTCAAAAGTTCTCAAAAGAGCTTGAAATAGCGTTCCCTATTATCATGAAATATGCGCTTGCATAATTAACTTAACGTGAGTTCTGTTTAAGGCAAGCCGATCAAGCGGCTAGAAGAGCGCGTTCATCGAGATGCAGGCTCGGCTTTTTGTCCTGATGACTGGAAGCAATGAGTCCGGCAATCAAATGGACGACAAAATTGGTCGGACTGCGATGGCGGGAATGCTCAATCTGCGAAATGTTCTTGAGCTGGTCAATGATGGACTCAATAATCGCTCGTTTACGCAGCAACAGTTTATCTGAAAGGTGCATCAGATGATGCTTCATGTTTTTGCGCAAGCGGGTGATGAGCTGGAGCCCTTGTTCAAAGAGCAGTTGCGTGAGAGGAGCGGAGATGTAGCCACGATCTCCAAACAGCTTGCCACGCAGCCTCTTGACCAGGTACGGCACCGGAGCGCGATCATCGACCTTGCCGGGAGTCAGACAACACGAAAGCCTCTCGCCTCGATCATTGACGGCCAGGTGGAGTTTGAAGCCGTACAACCAGCCCATGCTGGTTGTGCCCCGTTTAGCATCGGTGGCAAAGACGCGATGCTGACTGATCCGTTTGGGATCACAGACTGCCAGCGAAGTCGAGTCAATGAAGCTGATGCCGGTGCAGGCTCTATAGCGACTCTGCAAGTAGGCCAGCAAGGGAACCAGCACCGACGGCATGAGAGCCACAAAGCGCTGATAACTGACCAGCTGCGGAAATTCGCGGTTCAGATGCACCTGGACATGCTCGGTGTCATAGGCCTTACAGGTGCGAGAGTGCGATTGATGAAAGTGAATGAGAATCGTCATCACCTCACTCGGACAGAGCTGACCTGCGCGCTCTCGCTGCTTGCCTGCTGCCAGTTGACTGGCTTGCAGCTGCGGCGCAAAGCGAAGCATGAAATCATCGACATCACAAAACAATTCGAGTACACTCATGGCTGGATCCCTCCGATGGTTGGATAGAAGTGGTTGGTTTTGCTCCTATCTTAGCTCATCGGAGCCGGGTCTGCTTATCCCGAACTCACGTTAAATAAAGTTGCTCCCTGAGCTATACAAATACATGTGGCTGTTGTAGAGAAAAACGGGGTTTTCATGCTAGCGAGACGAGTCATGGCCCAGACCGGCGTCACGAGCGCGGACAATCGCTTCAGAGCGATCAGCGACCTGTAGCTTGCTGAAGATAGTCGAGACACGGTTCTGCACCGTTTTGAGACTCAGACTCAAGGTGTTCGCAATCGCCAGATTACTCTGGCCCCGCGCCATCAGGTGCAACACCTCCCGCTCGCGATCTGTCAGTTGCGGAAAAGCCATGGCTGAAGCTGTGCGAGGCAACGCTGCAAAGTAATGGATCATCCGTTGCGCAATCATGGGACTGAAGATAGCCTCACCTCGGTTGACGGCCCGGATAGCACGCGCCAGTTCCTCCTGGTCGGCGTCCTTTAACAGGTAGCCACGCGCTCCTGCTCTCATCGCGGCAAAGACCGAATCGTCGTCTTCAAACATAGTGACCACCAGAATTTTGATATGCAGGCTGGTGCGTAGAATATGCCGTGTGGCTTCAATGCCATTGAGCCCGGGCATCTTGATGTCCATGAGAATCACGTTGGGTTGCTGCTCGAATGCCCGGGCTATGACTTCGTCCCCGGTGGTAGCTTCTCCGATGACAGCTATATCTGGGAGCATACGCAGCATCGTGCGTACCCCTTCGCGATAGAAAGTGTGATCATCAGCAATTACGAGACGGATGGGTTCCATACTATTTCCTCTTTCATGAGTGGAAGGCACACACGTACTTGCGTTCCCCCTGTGGGTCGAGTTTGAATAGCAAAGGTCCCTTCGAGTTCCTCGGCCCGCTCTCGCATCGAGCGTATCCCCACACCGGCCTGGTAGTGGTTGGGTAATCCCTGGCCGTCATCCGTAATCGTGATCAAGAGATCTCCTCTTTCCGCGAGTTCCATGCTGATCTGACACTGATGCGCTTGGGCATGGCGCACAACGTTGGTCAAGCCTTCCTCAATGATGCGAAAGGCTGCGACTTCAATGGCGGCAGAGAGCGGCGGCAGATGTTCTGGCGCGGTAAAGGCTATGCGCACATCGCTACTCTGCTGTGAGGGGATAGCATGGTCACGAATAGCCGAGATCAGGCCGAATTCATCGAGTACCGGTGGACGCAGGGCATAGACCAGGCGGCGGATATCGGCAATGGTCGTGCGAACCTGCTCTTTGAGCGTCTGCAACAGTGCTATTGCTTCCTCGGGCTGCTGAGCCACCAGGTGGCTGGCGGTATCGATACGCTGGGACAGGCTGGCCAGGGTGGGACCAAGTCCATCATGGAGATCGCGGCGCAACCTGCGGCGCTCTTCCTCCCTGGCCGAGACCAATCGTTCGCGAGAACGTTGGAGATCGATGGTCAACTGGATGGCGTGGATGGTTGCACCTATCTGGATGGTCAGATCTTGCAGGAGCCGCGTATCAGGTTCCGTGAGCGCATCATCCCCCTGGCGTGGATGGCATACCAGTAATCCGATTTGCTCGTGCTGAGAGAGCAGCGGTACCTGGATGAGAGGGCTTTGTTCGTCCTGTCGGCCGAAGGCGGCTGCAGTCCTGAATGTCTGCCCATCCTTGAGCGCGATGGCGACATAGGGCAGCTTGAGAGCCTGGGCGACGGTTTCAACGATGCCCAGCAAGACATCTCGCGGGACGACCACCGCCTCGATGCGTTTTCCCAGGCGGGCGATGACGGCATAGGGGTCGTCTCGCTCGCCATAGAAAAGTCGGTTGATGGCCCGCTGCAGGCGCACACGCAACGGGCGGAAGAGCAGGGCGATC
>DATGGW010000053.1:0-7638 GCA_035308345.1 Ktedonobacteraceae bacterium
CTTCAGGATGCGCGACGAGTTCTTTTTATCGCACGGTGTGCCGACCAACAACAATTGCATAGGCGCACATGCTTTCTCTTCGCTTTCCTCGGCCTGCTTTGCCTTGCGGAATGCCTCGATGAGTTGGATCAGTTCGCGTTCGTTGTGCTTTGATGCCAGGCACAGGAAGGAAAACCCGGCCTGTTCAGGAAAGTCCAGTTGTTTGCGCGCTTCGTCTCGTGGTATCAACGGCGGCAGGTAGCCGAAGTAGCCAGGATGGGGCAGGCAGCGCAGCTTGCGCCGCAATCTGCGGTCAGGATAAAGCTGGTCTGGCTGGCGCGTAAAGCTGATAATAGCATGACTCTGGCGCATCAACTGGCGCTCCAGTGTTCTTCGTCCCATGAAGCGCAGCCCGCGCGCGCTTTGCCACCAGCCGCCAGCATCCGTCGAGATGATGCGTATACCCCGGCGGCGCGCCAGCCAAATTCTGAACCCCAGCTTCTGCTGCTGCCTGTGTGAGAGATCGAACGCCCCAGGGCGATAGAAGTGCAGGATTCCGATCGATCTTCCGCGATAAGCGCGGTGTTGCCAGAGCCACGTGAGCGGAATTTCGGGAACGCCAACCGTGCAGCGAATCTGCCGGCTCTGGAGTGCGCGCACCAGTAAATCAGCCGTATCATCGCCTTCGGTGGAACGTATGAAGAATACAGCAGGAGCCTCTAAATCAGGTGGGGCATGTTCCAGCAACGAAAGTCTCTGCTGGAAACGTCCCAGGCTGTACGCCTGTTCCATGGCGGCCTGCAATCGTTCGTTGGTAGAACGACCGGCCAGGCGCAGTAGAGGGCGATGGATGCACGCCAGGAAAGCAATCTCGCGCAAGTCGCGCAGGGCCGCGCGCAGCGTATCAGATATCTGCTGCGGGTGGATATCGTGGTAGTGCGCCAGCACTTCGGAGCGCCCTTTCCAGTAGGCGCGCCCCAGGATGAAGGCGCGTGTCAGGCGCGCGGCTGGCACGCGGTGCGCGGCAATGGCTGTTGGTTCATACCAGAGCGCATAACCGGCAGCATACAGGCGCTGGCACATGTCCTGCACTTCGGAGCTGGCCGGTAAATTGTCGCGTTTGCTCAGGAACGGCGAGAAATAGCCAGTTGCGCGCAGGCTCTCGATCTTCACTGAGAAACAACTGCTGCTAAAGCTGGTGGGAGCGCTCAGTTTTGCGCGTTCGTAGGCTGGCTCAAAACTGCCCAGCATATCCAGCATATCCTCGGTGAGCCAGTGCGGGCGAGGGGCTTCCCAGCGTAACTCGACACGCACGCCGATGGCATCCGCGCCCGTCTCCTGGTAGGCCTGCCACAGGCGTTCGAGCAGGCGCTGGTCTGCTATGGCGTCGTCGTCAAGGAATACTGCTATCTCGCCTGATGCTGCCAGCAGGCCCGTATTGCGCGCGTAGGCCAGCCCGTTTTGCGGTTCTGAGAGGCAGATGACTTTCCAGATGTCGTCGGTCTTTTTTCCCTTATGGCGTCCCGCGTTCACATAAGAGCGCACAGCTCCCGAAGTACCGTCACTGGAGCCGTTATCGACAACGATCACTTCAAAGGCAGTGTAGGGCAGCGTTTGACGGCGCAGGCTTGCCAGCGCGCTCATAACCAGGTTGCGCCGGTTGTAGGTGCAGAGAATAACGCTGAAGCGCAGCGAAGCACTCGCCAACTGATGCGCGACAGCTTCGCCTTTGCCTTTTCTGGTGACCAGGCGGGATTTTTGCCGGGCAGTCATGGCATCTTCCTGGAGCGCATACTGCGCGAACATATGACCATTGAGCCTGCGGCGGAAACGCACTGCGCGATTGCGCAGGCCATCGCTGCGCCCGTTATTCCGGTAAGGGCGATCAAAGGCACTGCCAGCGCGATATTGAGCGTTGCCGCCGCTGCGCCGAGCCAGGTTCGCGCCTGTCTGCGTTCCTCATGAAGCAGATGTGTGAGGCTGGCGCTTGAGATAGCGCCAGCTGCCGCCGCGAACAGCAAAATACGCAGTGGCATCACGACGGGCAGAAAGTCCGCGCCCAAACACCAGGCAATCAACGGCGGGCAGAAGTAGATGCCGAGCGCGCATACTGGAATCGCCAGGTATGCCAGGGCGCGCGTAGTCCTGCGGTAGGCAGAAGCCGCATTGCTAGAATGCCAGCCTGGCATAACGCGCAGCCAGAGCGGTAGTATGCATGTCGCGTACAGGGTTGGAATCAGTTGCATAACGCGCGCGCTTATCATGATGCTCAGCGCGTAAAAGCCCAGCTCGGCAGCAGTATGCCCGCGGCCCAGCACAATCAATTCTGCGTGTTGCCAGACAATCGCATCCAGCACAAAAAGCAACAGCGAGTTGCGCAGACTCCGTACCAGTTGCTCTTTCAAGCGCGGCCCCGGCTGGCGTGCTTCTTTAAGCGGCAGCAGCTTTCCAATGCATACAATGGCGACAAACAACATGAGCATGCTGGCGACTGCCGGAGCGAGCAGGAACAGGTATGCCTCATCCATGCCTGATGTTATAGATTGCGCACTCAAGAGAACCAGCAATAAGGTGACTGCTGCGCCGAGCAGGTGAATTGCTGCCAGCAAATCAAAGCGGCGCAGGCTGCGCAGTGTGATTCCGGTTACTCCACTTGATAGCAATGGCGGCGCGGAAAGACCTGCCAACAGCAGGAACGTGAGCGAGGTATTTGCGCCAAAGAACCAGGCGCAAGGCACAATCAGCAGCAGGTAGAACAGGCAATACAATGCCATCTTACGATAGTGCTGGCGCAGCACAAAGTAGAAGATACCCGCAGCCACATGGGGCTTTTCGCGGCTCTGAATATTGGCGACGGCACGGCTGGTCAGCGCAGACATACCCGCACCGGCTGCAGGCGCGGCGGCTGTTGCCAGCCAGGCTGCAAAGGCATACCTGCCGAAAAGCGCCGGTCCCAGCGCCCGCGCAACCAGCAGCGTTGCGCAGAAGCCCAGCAGCATTGCGCTGCCGGCCGTGCTCAGACGCCATAAGCCTGGCCGAATCACGGCATGTTTGTCCGCCTCCGCGTTTGCCTGTTGCAATAGCACTCTTCCTCCACCTCTCCACCACACTCCAGGGCGACTGCAAGGGTCGCCTCTACCATCGCCTCTCCACCACACTCCAGGGCGACCGCAAGGGTCGCCCCTACCATACTGCGTTGCAAGAATTGCTCCCAGATGCCGGGAAGTAAACCGGGCATATCCTCGACAGTTGCCGTCAATGAGATTCCGCCTCGCGCCTGCAAAAAAACACTTCTGCCAGGAATCATGCACGCATCGGGCAGCAGTGGCATACTCCATCGCATTCCCCGGTATTCATCATCCACCTCACACCTCACGATTTGCTATCCTGACAATCTTCGTCGCCCCTACGGATATACATACCGCTTTGATCGTCAAAGTTCATCAGATAAGATGATAGTCTCTTTTACAGTATGACACGGCCTGGGGCAGTTTGCAGTAGTGAGCCGGTTGTAATCAGGTAAATATATACTGCAATCCGGTTAAGTATTGAATTTCGAGAATAAACATCATTTCTTAACCAAAAGGAGCAGGTCTTAACCCGATCTTAACCTGTTCCCCAGTAAACCTTGCATGCTTGACTGGTATCATACAGGCAAGTACGTACCTTTTGTGTTTGAAAGTGTGGAGCGGAGTGGAGTGGAGGTGGTAAGGTGGAAGATGTTGTAGATACTTCGCAAACAATAGATGAATGCGCCTCTCTTGTGTGTATTACCGCTTCAGAAGAGTGCGCGTCCGCCTTGCCCCGCGCCGCGCAGCGTGTCCGCCGCAATATTCGCCGCAGCGATACAGTCTTCTTATTGGAGCGTATTTGCGCGATCATCCTGCCCGCAACGCCTTTTCAAGGAGCGCAGGCCGTCGCGCGCCGCGTCTCGACCCTGCTGGTGGATATCGATTATGAACTTCAAGTGTTCTCTGGCCAGTCCGCGCTGTCTCTGTGGCAGCGGCTGCAATTCCGGTATGCGCGCGTAGTGAGCGCCGGGGAGCCTGAGGTTGAGCATCCCCACGCTTATCCAGTTGTAGAATGGAATGCAGAACGAGAGAGTGTGCCTGCCCAATCCATACCCTACCTGGCCTTCCTCGCAAACTATCCGCCGCACCGCCTCCTGCATCTGCTGCCCTATGAATTGGCCTGTCGCTACCGGTGCGTCCCTGTCGGAGCCGAACGCGCTATGCTCACCATTGGAACCAGCCAGTGCCTTGACGAAAGCGTTATCGCGCATATGCAGGAAGTTACCCGGCGCGGGATTTTTCAGGTGCGCTGCGAGGTCAGCATGATCGACGATGTGCTGCGCTACTGGCAGAGCGCGCAAGAATTGCATACTGCGCCGTTGTGAAGGAGGATGTATGACAAGAGTAGTAATCCTGGGCATAAGCGGTCTCGATGCAGACCTGCTGCGCGTGTATGGGCCATCGTTGCCCAACATGCGCCGCCTATTGCTGCAATCGCCTTTCCTGGAGATGCGTTCGAGTTTCCCACCGGAGCCTGCTCCGGCCTGGGCCAGCATTTACTCCGGCCAGCATCCCGCCAATCACGGCATTTTAGAGCGTGTCGATTACCTGGAAGGCGCTGGTTTTGCTGCATCAACTTCCTTGCGTATGCCCCACGAGAAGACATTCTGGGCTAAAGCCAGTCGAGCGGGGAAACGAGTCTGCATTGTGAATCCACTCCTCGCCTATCCAGCTAAAGCGGTTAACGGCATAATGCTTACACTGCCGCCTTCTGACGCGAAATATGAGAAGGCCAGTATCCTGCCGGAGACTGCCGCGCCTCTTCAGGAATTTCCGCCGCTCAACAATCCCTTCACCATACCCTCAATTCGCCAGTTGGAAGCGTATTGCACCTCGCTGCAAGCGCGGACTCTGCAACAGGCGGCAGCGGCGCTGGAACTATTTAACCGCGAGCCGTGGGATCTCTTCTTTGTACAATTGAATGCGATCGATCACGCGCAGCATTTTCTCTGGCGCTATAGCGATCCGGGCGACCCGACCTATCCTGGCCGCAATCAATATGCCAGCCACATCCTGGAGTTTTACCGCCTTTTCGATGAGATCATCGGGCGTTTTCGCAGGTGCATACCAGATGACAGCGTTTTGCTGGTAGTGAGTGGACAAGGACATGGACGCCGCTGCGCCTATCGCCTGAATATCAATGAATGGCTGCGCGCACAGGGCTTGTTGGCGACGCAGGCGCGCCTACCAGAGATGCTTCCACGCATTGCCCGCCATCTGCCCGGCCGGAGAGCTATGAATCGTCTCGCCTGTAGTATCGACCAGCAGGCCACTGTAGCGCGTGTAGTCGATCTGGCGGGCATCAGTCCCTTTGGCGGCATCGGCCTGAACCGCGACGCGCTGATTCACAATGGTGAGTCATATGAACGGGTGCGCGACTCAATATGCCTGAAGTTGACCCAGTTGCGCGTGAAAGGCTATCCCATCGTCCACTGGGTCAGAAAGCGCGAAGAGCTGCATGCAGGCATCTTCATTGCGCGCTATCCTGATATCGTCTTTGAACTTCGCAGCGACTTCGGCGTGGCCAGCAGTCTCTATGTACCGCTTGTTACGCCGGATATGGCGCATCGCGTTATTTCAGGAGGGCATACTATGCAGGGGGTGTTGTTAATGGAGCACGCGCCCGGTTCTATGGATATCCAAGATGGCATCAAAGAGCCTACCGTTATGGATGTAGCCCCCACCGTCTTACAACTGCTGGGGCTGCATAGTCGCAATCTCGATGGGAAAACACTCGTCTCTCCACAATGTGTCAGGCAGTTGATTTGAGTGGGCAGCGGGTAAAACCAGGGCGACCCTCGCGGTCGCCCTGAAAAACTGGCTGGGGTGCAGGGATTCGAACCCCAATTGGCCGATCCAGAGTCGGCAGTCCTACCGTTGAACGACACCCCAATGCGCTGTGTGGGTTATGATATCCTAACTCTTGCGGATTGTCAAGCAGTTTTTTTGGGCCTTGGGTCTCCGTCCTTGCGGGTGAAACGTGATATTCAGGGGTAGGGGCCAGCTTTAGCGCGCCCGTGTTCCTGGTGGGCTTATCTGCTGCCAACACGGGCGCGCTAAAGCTGGCCCCTACGGAATTATATTGGTTTTTGCGGCCTGAAGTGATACGCCGTAGCTCCAGCCCGCGGCGAAAGTGCGCGCATTTTGTTCGGCGAAGCGCGGCAGGCGCTGCTCAATGGCCTGTTCGAGCAAGGCGCGAGCCAGCAGCCGCGTATAACCTGCGAAAACACCGAGCATTAGTATGTTGATGCGGCTGTCCTGCTGTTCCTGACGGTCTGCGCCGGTGGTTGACCCTGGCAAGTCTTCCGGCACAAAGATACCTGTAACAGCGGCATTTTGTAGGGCGTATTCGACCTCGTCACGCGTGGGATAGTGCAGCCCGGTCACGCCGGCGGCGATAGGCATACGGCGATATAAGCTGGTGAAGGCCAGCGCGCCTTCGCGCGCCATCGGTAGGGCGCGTAATACCTCGCTCATTTCCAGCGCGATCAGCAAATCGGCTTCACCGGCAGGGATGGCCGGGCTGGCCGATGGACCCAGGCGCACATGACACATGCCCGAACCACCCAGCCGCGCCAGGCTGACACGCGACAGCACGCGCACTTCTTCGCCTGCTGCTTCAGCCGCCATCGCCAGCATTTCCATCATCGTGAGCGTACCTTGCCCGCCAATACCGAGCATGATGATATTGGTTGTATTCATCGTCGCTAATCCTGCACCATGTGTCTGAGTTGCACGCCCGCGAATAGCTGGTTCTCCTGCGACTCTTGTGTGGTCAGTTCCGCGATGGGTTTGATCGCGTCAAAGGGGCAGGCATCCACACAAAGGCCGCATGCCACACAGGTAGCCGTGTCGATAGTCACGCGCGGCCCTATGCCATCCAGCGAAAGCAGCACCGAGGGACAGCCCACCTTGTGATAGCAGGGCGTATCTTCACAGCCGCGACCTGCCAGGCATGCCTGCTGGTCTACCTGCACCGGTTCATTGATGTAGATACCCTGGGTAGTGCAGGGCGCTTCCGCTATCACCACCGCTACTCCAGTAAAGCGTATAGCATCCTGTAGGGTAGCGATGATCTCTGGCAGTTGATAGGGGTTCACCCTCTTCACGTATTCGACGCCGCAGCCGCGCGCGATCATAGCGATATCGGCGCGCGTGCTGGGAGTGCCGTCTGCGCGTTTGCCGGAGCCGGGGTCTGGCTGCATGCCCGTCATGGCGCTGCGGCTGTTGTCCAGTATGAGCAGCGTAAGATTGACACCGGACTGCACAGCATTGAGCAACCCGCCGATGCCATTATGATAAAAGGCGCCGTCGCCCATAGCTGCCAGCACAGGGCGCTCGATACCGGCCAGCTTCATTCCCTGCGCAATGCCGATGCTGGCTCCCATCGAAACCTCCGTCCAGCAGGCATCGAGCGGCGCGTTCATGCCGATAATAGTGCAGCCCACGTCGCCAGTAGTGATCACCTCGTCACGTGTATAGCCAAGTTGCTCGATTGCGCGGTTGAGCGCGTAGTAGGTCAAGCGGTGGGGGCAGCCGGGGCAAAATTCAAGCGAACGGGGGAGAGCAGCGATGGATGGCTCTGCTT
>DATGGW010000054.1:0-3255 GCA_035308345.1 Ktedonobacteraceae bacterium
TGCAAGGTCCGCCAGCAATACCGCCGTCGCCCATATCACCGGTACCATTACAATTCAAAGTGCCCGCTGATCTCAACGCGGCCACCCTCAGGAAGGCCATCGGGCGCTACTATAAAGAGTTGGATGAGTATAAGGGCAAGGCGGACTACGAGCTAGCCCTGCGCAGCGCCTTCCAGAACCTGCTGGCGGAGGGCGCGCGGCACGTCGGCTGGACGCTGATACCGGAACAGACCATCGAGGGCGGCATCCGTCCCGACGGTGTCATGCGCGATGCCAACAACCTGCGCCGCGGCTACTGGGAGGCCAAAGGGCCGGAGAGCGACCTCGATAAAGAGATCGCCGAGAAGATCAAGAAGCACTACCCGCTCACCAATACCATCTTCGAGAATACGCGCCGTGTCGTGCTCTACCAGGGCAGGCGCAGGGTTTTCGAGAGTGACCTGGGCAAGATCAACGATGTGCAGGACGTGCTGCACCAGTTCCTCACCTACACCGAGCCGCACATCGAGAAATTCCAGGTCGCGGTGCTGGAATTCAAGGCGCGCATCCCCGAACTGGCGCGCGACCTGCTCGACATCATCGAACGGGAACACCGCGAGAACAAGCGCTTCATCACCGCTTTTGACGGCCTGGCTGCCATTTGCCGCGCCTCGCTCGATCCCAACCTGGATGACAAGGCCATCGACGAAATGCTGGTGCAGCACCTGCTTACCGAACGCATCTTCCGCACCGTCTTCAACAACTCTGACTTCGTCAACCGCAACGTCATTGCCGCCGAGATCGAAAAGGTCATCCAGGCCCTCACCAGTCGCTCTTTTAATCGTCAGGAGTTTCTCAAACACCTGGACCGTTACTACGTCGCCATCGAGGGCACGGCGCGCGGCATCGAAAGCTGGACAGAGCGCCAGGAGTTCCTCAACACCGTCTACGAAGGCTTCTTCCAGGGCTTCTCCATCAAGCAGGCCGACACGCACGGCATCGTCTACACCCCGCAGGAGATAGTAGATTTCATGTGCAACAGCGTGGAAGAGGTCCTGAAACGCGAATTCGGCACCTCGATAGCCGAGCCGGGCGTGCAAATCCTCGATCCCTGCGTGGGAACGGGCAGCTTCATCGTCAACCTCGTGCGCCATCACATCCCGCGCAGCAAGCTGAAATACAAGTACGAACATGACCTCTTCTGCAACGAAATCATGCTGCTGCCCTACTACATCGCCTCGCTCAACATCGAGCACGAATACTTCGAGCGCATGGGCGAATACCTGCCATTCGAGGGCATCTGCTTCGCCGACACCCTTGAACTGGCGCAAGGCCAACAACTCTCTATGTTTTCCGAGCAGAACACCGAACGCGTGCAGCGCGAAAAAGATGCGCAAATCATGGTGGTGATCGGGAACCCACCCTACAATGCATGGCAAAAGAGCGAGAATGATAACAACAAAAATCGCAAATATAAGTTAATCGATAAGCGCGTGAGCGAAACCTACGCAGCAGACTCGAAGGCCAGCAATAAAAATGCGCTTTCGGATGCCTATGTGAAGTTCTTTCGCTGGGCTACCGATAGATTGCAGGGGCGAGATGGCATTGTGTGTTTCATCTCAAACAATTCTTTCATTGACCAGATCGCTTTTGACGGTATGCGTAAAGATCTCTTGCAGGATTTTACGCAGATTTACCACCTTGATCTGCATGGCAACGTGCGCAAGAATCCGAAACTTTCCGGTACGACCCATAATGTTTTTGGGATTCAGGTTGGCGTTGGCATCACTATAGCCATACATTCTTCTCAAGATCAAGCAAAAAGCATCTATTACCATCGTGTCCCAAATTTCTGGCGTAAGATAGAGAAGTTAGATTTCCTTTCCACCAGGGGAAGCTTTAATAAGATTGAGTGGATAGAACTACAACCAGATGCCAGACGCACTTGGCTCACTGAAGGCATGCGTTCTGAATTTGCAACTTTTCTTTCAATAGGAATGAAGGAAGCAAAAGCAGAGCGAAATAGAGACGTTCAAACGATATTTCGGAATTATAGCGGTGGAGTAAAAACGAATCGTGACGAGTGGTCTTATGATTTTGATAAAAACAGATTAATAAGTAAGATTAAGCGTTTAATTGATACGTATAATAGTGAGGTGGGCCGCTGGCGAAGACGAGGCAGCAGAGCCACGACTGTTGATGGTTTTGTTACTTATGATGATACGAAAATTAAGTGGAGTGGAACCCTCAAGTCATATCTCGAACGAAGCCAATATATTGAGTTCTCCGATAATAAGACTCGTCATTCACTTTATCGCCCATTTTGCAGACAATGGTTGTACTTCGAGCGCGGTTTGGTAGAAAGAGTTTACCAGTTTCCTCAAATTCTTCCTAATCCAGAAGTAGAGAAAGAGAATAACGTTATCTGGCTCAAGATCGGCTCTGAGTGGCCAATGTTTGCCCTAGCTACCAATATTATTCCTGATCTACTACCGCAAGGTGGTTCTCAATGTTTCCCCTACTACACCTACGCCGAGGATGGCAGCAACCGGCGCGAGAACATCACCGACTGGGCGCTGGCGCAATTCCGGGAGAAGTATGAACCCGATGTGACGAAATGGGATATCTTCCACTACGTGTATGCAATGCTGCACCACCCACAGTACCGCGAGCGCTACGCCGAAAACCTCAAGCGCGACCTGCCGCATATCCCACTCTTGCATCGCGCGGAGGCGTTCCAGGCATGCGCGAGTATTGGCAGGCAGTTGATGGAGTTGCACCTGCATTACGAGCAGGCGAAAGAGTATCCCTTGCAGTGGATTGAAAACCAGGATGTGCCGTTTTCCTATCGCGTGGAGAAGATGCGTCTCACGCCCGATCGCGGCGCGCTGGCGGTCAACCGGAGTTTGACGCTGGCGGGCATCCCGCAGCAGTGTTTTGCTTATCGCCTGGGCAATCGCTCGGCGCTGGAATGGGTCATCGACCAGTACCAGGTGAGCGAGGATAAGCGCAGTGGCATTGTGAGCGATCCGAATAACCTGGACGATGAGGAGTATATCGTGCGGCTGGTCGGCAAGGTGGTGACGGTGAGCCTGGAGACGGTGCGGCTGGTGGATGAATTGCAACAGGCGGTGAAGATTGTAAACGTCAAGGAAGAGTGAGCCAGGCGATGTTAGAAAAGTGAGCCACCACCTTGCCGTTCGAACACTCAGGACGGTGGGTTCTGTTTTTGTAAACTCTGGCGAAAGCGAAAACTCTCGCCCTCCATCATCAGAA
>DATGGW010000055.1:0-7751 GCA_035308345.1 Ktedonobacteraceae bacterium
AACCGATGTGCCGACCCTGTACGATCTGCTTGCCGGTTATATGCCACAGCCAGCCGCGATAATATCACCGGAGCCGCATTCCGAAAGTTCGCCGAATGCAACGACGTGGGGAGAGAAGCACGACGCTTCCACGAATGCGCAATCGCAGCAGACTTTACAAGAATATATCGATTCGTCCGGGCAAAAGCTGGGCTGGTGGTCAAACTTCCCGGCTTACATAAGAAGCTTGCTGCAAGCCTGGTATGGAGATGCTGCCAATGAGGAAGACGGCAATTGCAGCTATCGCCTGATTCCCAAGATGACCGGGGATCATTCGCACCTGGTGACGAGCTATGCTATGCTGGATGGCAAAGTCAAGGGCTACCTGCTCTTTGGCCAGAACCCGGCAGCGGGCAGCACCAACTCGCGCATGCAGCGCAAAGCGCTGGAGCAGCTCGACTGGATGGTGGTACGCGACCTGTACGAGGTTGAATCAGCGGCGTTCTGGTATAAACAGCCCGGTTTTGGGCCGCAGACGGAACCGGTCGATTCGAGCAAAATAAAGACCGAAATCTTTCTCCTGCCCGCTGCCGCCTCGACGGAGAAGGAGGGTAGTTTCACCAATACGCAGCGCATGCTTCAATGGCGCGATAAGGCGGTTGACCCGGCCGGTGATGCGCGTAGCGATCTCTGGTTCGTCTACCATCTGGGCAAACGCCTGAAAGAACTCTACGCTGGCAGCAAAGAGTGGCGCGATCAGGGTTTGCTAACCCTGACGTGGGACTATGACCGCGAAGAGCCGGAACCTGGGTCGCGCATCGTCGATGAACCGGATGCGCTGCTGGTCTTGAAAGAGATCAACGGCTACTATGTGCGCCCGCCAGATGCGGCGGATAGAGAGCGAGAATACAGCCTGCGCGATGCGCCGCACGTGCCGGGCTTTAGCGTACTCAAAGATGACGGCAGCACAGCCTGTGGTTCGTGGATTTATAGCGGCGTCTATCCTGCCCCAGACAATAACCGGGCGGCTTCACGCAATCCCGAAGGGCGAACATTCCTGGGATGGGGATTTTCATGGCCGTCCAATCGCCGCATCCTCTATAATCGCGCCTCGGCTGATCCGCAGGGGCGACCCTGGTCTGAGCGCAAGAAATATGTCTGGTGGGACGAAGCCGAGAAGAAATGGACCGGCTACGATGTGCCGGACTTCCCTGTGAGCAAGTCACCCGACTACACGCCGCCATCTGGAGCGGTGGGCATAGATGCGCACTCCGGCAGCGATCCATTCCTAATGAAACCGGATGGCAAGGGTTGGCTCTACGCGCCCAAAGGACTGAAGGATGGACCATTGCCGACGCATTATGAAGCGGCAGAGTCGCCCGTGCATAACGCGATGTATCAACAGCAGAGCAACCCGGCAGCGAAGTACTTCCGAAACCGACCTGACAATCGCCTGGCTGCTGTTGGTGATAGTGAGTATCCAATAGTGATTACCACGTATCGCCTGACCGAGCATCATGTCAGCGGGCCGATGACGCGCTGGATGCCCTGGCTGAATGCGCTGCAGCCAGCGCTGTTCGTCGAGATCAGCCCGGAACTGGCCTCGGAACGTAAGATTCGACATGGTGAGTGGGTGATTATCAACACGCCGCGCGGCGAGATCGAGGCGCGCGCTATGGTGACACGCCGTATGCGCCCGCTTTTTGTCGCAGGGCACGTGGTTCACCAGATCGGCCTGCCGTTTCACTGGGGCTTCCAGGGTAAGAGCAAGGGCAGTATCACCAATGACCTGGCTCACATGGTGCTGGAACCGAACGTGAGCATTGAAGAGGCCAAAGCGTTTATGTGCAATATCCGTCCCGGCAAGATGCCGTAAATAGGGTAGGGGCGTGTAGCTCTGCCCCCGCCTGGATGACCTAAAGGAGAATACGATGGCGGTTGAACCTTATCAACGCGATACCAATGGGCGAGGGTCGCTGCAGGCCGTCATATCGTCCCTGGTGGGCAATAAGATGCCGCCGATTGCACAGCAGCCTGCCATGGGGTTTTTCACAGATACCAGTTTGTGTATCGGCTGCAAAGCCTGCGAAGTGGCCTGCAAACAGTGGAATCAACTTCCGGCCAGCGACGCGATCTGGACAGGTTCCAGCTACGACAACACCGGGGAACTGAGCCCAACGACGTGGCGACACGTGCAATTTATCGAGCATATCGGGCGGCGCGAGCAGGGATTGAACGGGCTGCGTGACGATATCGACGCGCAAATTGCCCAGGCGAAGAGCAGCGGCGTCATTCCCATGACCCCGGCAGGGACGGCATTGCCATTCTTTAATACCGATCGCTGGCTGATGCAGAGCGATGTGTGCAAGCACTGCGCGCCCGCGCCATGCCAGGAAGCCTGCCCGACGGGCGCCATCATCCGCACGGAGTTCGATACGGTCTACGTACAGCAGGATATTTGCAACGGCTGCGGCTATTGCGTGGTAGCCTGCCCATTCGGGGTGATCGCGCGCGATGAAGTGGGAGATCACACGGTGCATAAATGCACGCTGTGTTATGATCGCATGAAGGATGGCATCGAGCCAGCCTGCGCCAAAGCCTGCCCAACCGATTCCATTCAATTTGGCGAAGTAGAAAAGCTGAAAGCGCACGCTCGCGAGCGAGTGGGTATTTTACAGGCGCGCGGCGTGAAAGAGGCGCGTCTGTACGGAGTGGATGACGGCATGCTTGATGGCGGCCTCAATTCCAGCTTTCTGCTGCTTGACGAGCCAGAAGTGTACAATCTTCCGGACAATCCCACACGTCCCGCGAACAATGTAGTTCCAGCATCGTTGTGGACGATGCTGGCGGCCATGATACTAGGGGTGTTCGGCTTTATTTTCTTTAGAGGAGACTAAGGGAGGGTTTTCTGATGCAGGAAACTCGTCTGCCACAAACAATACAGGAGAACCTGTCGCCATCTCCGCTGATGGAGCGGTTGGCGACGCTCACAACGGGCTATACGCCCGATCTCGAACGAGAGCTCGAGGTGGAGTCGAGCTATTTCGATTATCCCGTGCTGAAAGAGCCGACCTGGCGCTGGGAAATCATCTGGTACTTTTTCTTTGGCGGGTTGGCAGGTGGTTGCTATTTAATTGCCAGCCTTGCTTCTCTCTTCGGCTCAAAAGAAGACCGGGCGGTTGCGCGCGCAGGCTATTATCTTTCGCTGCTGGCGCTCATGCCCTGCCCACCGCTGCTCATCAAAGACCTGGGCAGGCCGGAGCGTTTTTTGCACATGCTGCGCATATTCAAGGTCAAATCGCCCATGTCTATGGGTACGTGGGGACTGGTCAGTTTTTCACTCTTCAGCGGGCTGACGGCGGTGATCCAGGCGGCGCGTGATGGCATACTGGGACGCTGGTGGGGCGCGCGCCTGCTGGCAGGGGTACCCCAGCGTTTGATAGCGCTGCCAGGAACGGTGCTGGGTATCTTTCTCGGCGGCTATACCGGCGTGCTGCTAGCGGCGACCAGCGTACCACTGTGGTCGCGCAGCAGGGTGCTGGGTGCGGTATTTGTCTCGTCAGCGATATCGACCAGTTCTGCTTTGATCTCATTCGTGCTGCGCATGACAGGCGCGCCTGCTCGCACGCTGCATAAACTGGAACGCCTGGAATGGATGGCCATGCTGATTGAGATGGCGGGGCTGCTGACATTCTTGCGCGGGACCGGACGCGCCGCCCGCCCACTGGTGGGAACCGCGCCTGCCGAGCACGGGCGCAATTTCTGGAGCCTCGTTTTTGGTGGGGGATTGGCGCTGCCCTGGCTGCTCCAGACAGCATCATTGTTGAGTGGACGGCGCAAGAATAAAAAGAATAATGGTAGGGGTATCATTATCTCGCTGCTGGTGCTGCTAGGTGGCTACTTCCTGCGGCGCACGATCATCGAGGCAGGGCATTCGTCGAGCCGGGATGCGCGCACAACGCTGTGGAACGCCAGAAGGTAGCCGGGACATCGTTATTGTTGCAGGCCACTCACAACACGGGCGTATTTCTCGGCGAGGGCCTGGGCCTGCTCGTTAGAGACGGATTCGGCGACGACGTGGAAAAGCGGGCGGTCGGCATCGGGCAGAACCAGTACCCATTCTTTGCCTAGATCGATCTTGATGCCATCGATAGGCTTGGCGCGATGTTCGCGATACTGCTCACTCAGGATGCGCATAACCTTGCCCTTGTTCTCCCAGGGACAGGTGACGGTGGTTCGGCTCATGTAATAGGACGGCAGATCATCAACGACATCTGAGAGATGCATCTCGAAGGTTGCCAGCAGTTCCAGCAATTTGAGCACAGCCAGCATGCCGTCAAAGGCGGGATGCATCACCGGGAAGACAAAGCCGCCCGTGCCATCGCCCACCAGCACGACTCCCTCACGTCCGGCCGCCGTCATCAGGGCGTGCGCCAGCACCCTGGTATGCATGATAGTTCCATCGTAGCGTTTGGCGATATGCTGCAGCGCGCTGGGGGCCGAAACAGGCGCGGCTACGATGCCGTTGCGGTTTTTACGAAGCAGCAGGCTGGTCATCACGGCCAGCATTTTCATGCCATCCAGAACGCGGCCCCGGTCATCCACGACGGAAATACGCTCGCCGCCGGGATCGATGCGGATACCAAGGTCGTCGTTCAAGGTCGCGGTAATGGTAGCGAGCCGCTGCATATCTTTCTCGATTTCCTCGATGGGCCGTGCGAAGCGCGATTCTTCCAGGTTAGTATTCAGCACGATCACTTCGCAGCCCAGGCGATTGAAGATGGCCGGCAACAACTGGGTGGAGCTGCCATTGGCGTAATCCATCACGATGCGGAACTTACGCCGCTGGATCAAGGGGACATCAAGCACTTTCATCAGCCCATCGCGATAGCGCCCAATTACTTGATCGTTCGCCAGAACTTCAATTGACCCCAGGTCATCGAGATAGACGCGGCGAAAATCCTCGCGGAAGAAGAGATTTTCGACCTTGCGCTCGGTGGTTTTATTGATGTCGGTGCCATATTGGTCAAAAAATTTGATATCCACTATGCGTGGATCGTGCGGGGAGAGGCGTACATGCACCCCACCAATGGCGTCTGTATTGCGCACGTAGTAACGCGCCACCGGAATAGGCACCTGGTTGATGTCTTCCACATTGACGCCTGCCGAAGGCATACCGGCGACAACCGCGCGTTTTATCATGCGCGATGTGCGATGCGAGGAATCGCGGTTGATGCAAACCACCGAGCCCTTCGGCAGAATCGCGCCGTAGGCCGCACCCAGCTTGGCGGCAAACTCCGGCGTCAGGTCGACATTCACCAGTCCAGTCACCCCGAAGCGGCTGAAGAGGCCGCGCTTGCCCTGGGAGCCCCAGATAATACTGGAATTGATAACGGCGCCCGCCTCAATCTCTTTATCAGGCCATATTTTGACGTTGGGTTGAATGATGGCGCCCTCCTGGACAATGGAGTTATCGCCAATCACCGAGCCCTCAAACATGACCGCTTTGCTCTTGATGCTGGTGGACGAGCCGACGATGGCCCCGCGCAGTTCAGCGCGCTCGCCGATAAACGAATTGTTCCATACAATGCTGCGATCAACCTGGGCGCGATCATCGATGATGGTGTACTGGCCGATGGAGCTGGGGCCGTGAATGATGCTGCCCGACTTGACTTTGCAGTCTTGCGCCAGGTAGATGGGACCATATAATTGCGCGTCGGGGTCGATCTGCACTCCTTCCCCACACCAGATATTGCCGCCAATGTTTTTCGCCGGAATCTCTACGTCCACATGCCCCTGCAAGATATCAGCGTTCGCGCGCATATACTCGCTGAGGTTGCCGACGTCGCACCAGTATCCACTGGAGACGTATCCATAAATGGGATCGCCCTTGCGCAGCATATAGGGAAACAGTTCCTGGCTAAAGTCATAGGGTTTGTCTTTCTCGAAGTACGAGAAAATCTGCGGGTCCAGCACGTAAATACCCGTATTGATGGTATCACTGAAGACCTCACCCCAGCTGGGCTTTTCGAGGAATTGCGAAATATGTCCATCTTCGTTGGTAATGATGACTCCGTATTCCAGCGGATTCGCCACGTGCGCCAGGGTTAGAGTTGCAAGCGATTTCTTCGCCTCGTGATATTTGATAATATCGGTCAGGTTGTAATCGGTCAGGGCGTCACCGCTGATAACCAGAAACGGCTCGGTTAAGTGCTCTTCTGCATTCTTAACGCTGCCAGCCGTACCAAGTGGCACATCTTCGCGTGAGTAAGTGATATGCATACCGAACTGAGAACCGTTGCCAAAATAGTCTTCGATGTTGCTTGCCAGGTACTGGACGGTCACAATTACGTCGGTTATAGAGTGCCGTTTCAATAAATTGAGGATGTGCTCCATGACTGGTTTCCCGGCAATCGGTACCATTGGTTTGGGACGCCGGATGGTTAATGGTCGCAGTCTCGAACCTTCCCCGCCGGCCATAACAACCGCTTTCATGGAAACCTCCTTAGCAGTCAAATGAGACGGCGCAGCTTTAGCCACGCCGCCTCAATTGTACAATAAGAAGAAAGTACGCTGCAAGATTATCTCGCCGCACATCCCATATCCACCGCTACCAATCGCTCAAGCGACCGTGCTCGACAAGCCAGCGCACAAAACGATGGTAATTCGTCTCCTGCGTCGCCTGTCGCTCTTCATACTCTGCGCGCAACTCGATAAGCTTGCTGGCCTCTTCCACACTAAAGCCCTCGTCCAGGAGGGCATCAATGAGCAGATCCATATACTGCTGCATGCAATTACCTCCCTTGGATAACAAATCGACTACACAGCCTACGCTACACAACTTATTCGATAGTCACGTATAGCACAACCGAAATGCGGTAATAGAAAAATGCCCTGACCGGCACAGGTTTCAACAAAAGTGGGGGTCTCAGACGATATGACAGGTAGCGAGTTCCTCCGCCACCTTACTTCACACCCAGTTGCTACTATACAAAGTATAGCACGGATTGACAAACTTTTGCAAGGCGTGGTTTTGGTACTTTCACATGGCTTCCCAGGCGGTTTTCAAAAGTCTCGATGAAGTCGTTCGTAAATGTCTCGCAGAGCACTTTTGTGACTTACAGGAGAGTTAGCAAGCGACGTCATAATCTACCTTTGCATTTTTAGGCCGGTATTGCATGAGATAACTCGTGCCGCCTGTAAACTCGTGTCCCGTACAATAGGTCTGAGCTTGTTTCGCGGTCGTCCAGGTCGTAGCACCCCATGATGGCCAGTTATTTTGCCAACCGCCAGTAACGCTTTTCCATTGAGCTGTAGTGCTATACACACCCACGGTTGTAGCGCCATTGGCCACTAGAGCGTCATACTCACCTTGTAAGCTATTCTGATTCTGGACAACATCGGTATTCCATGTGTTGCTCGTTTCAACATCTAGCCACCAGGTAGTGCTGGAAACACCGGCGCTCTTTGCTGCGTTGAGCGCATAGAGACCGGCATTGTACCCGTAATTATATGCGAGGCAGTTATTGTCTCCTGAGGCACAAACTTTTGGGGATGTGGGGTTAATGTGGCTCGACTTATTATACCAACCGGTATTAACATACAGGCTCAAGTTCGTAAAATGACTGGCTTCTTTCGCGATACACGGATTGGTTGAGTACCCTTGACCATCAGTGACCCCAACAATTCCGAATGCGACACTGGGAACGCTAGCTGAGCAGTTAGGCCAGCTAATATCAACGCCTAGCGTGCCTTTACTATATGGACCGTAA
>DATGGW010000056.1:0-2930 GCA_035308345.1 Ktedonobacteraceae bacterium
GGCTGACTCCAATATTCTGGGCATTGTGTTCTGGGATCTTGATGGCACTATTATCCAGGCCAACGACTACTTTCTGAAGCTGATCGGCTACACCCGAGCAGAACTGCTGGAAGGACAAGTCAGCTGGAAAGACATGACGCCGAGCGAATACGCCTACGTCGATGCCAGGGCCATTGAGGAAATGAACACCCACGGCTTCCTTGCCACCCCGTTTGAGAAAGAATATCTGCGCAAAGATGGCAGCCGGGTCCCCGTCTTAATTGGGAGTACGCTGCTGGCTCCCTCTCAAAGCCAGGGCGTATCTTTTATTCTGGATGTGAGCGAGCGAAAGGAACTGCGGCAAAAAGATGAATTTATCAGCATGGCCAGCCACGAACTCAAGACCCCCCTCACCAGCATCGTGGCCTATACGGACCTGCTGCGCCTCGTTCTGGAGCAGGAGGGCAGCCAGCAGGCTCTTGGGTATGTGTTGAAGATGGAGGCCCAACTTGAGAAGCTCACCCGGCTCGTCTCCGACCTGCTCGATATTTCGCGGGTGCAGGCGGACAAACTCACCTATGCGCAGGAACTCGTGGGGATGGACGACCTGGTGCGCGAGGTCGTGGAGAACATCCAACTCACCACGCCACGGCATCGCATCCTCATCAAGGGAAAGGCGGCGGGCGAGTTGATCGGGGACCGGGACCGGCTGGGGCAGGTCGTGCTTAATCTCTTGAGCAACGCGATCAAGTACTCTCCCCAGGCCGAGACCGTCGTGGTGAGCCTGGCCCGCACACCTGAGGAGATCGCCGTCAGCGTGCAGGATTTCGGTATTGGTATTCCCGCCCACTGCCAGGTGCGGATCTTCGAACGGTTCTATCGCGGATCGAGCCACATGGAGAAGCGCTTCCCTGGACTCGGCATCGGTCTGTATATTGCCCAGCAGATCATCGCTCACTATGGTGGCAGGATATGGGTGGAAAGTGTGGAGGGGCAGGGGTCTACCTTTACCTTTGCGCTCCCTCTCCAACGAGGTGAGGGAGGCTCCCTCCTCTAGAAAGAGCAGGCGATGAAAAAACACATTCTGGTGATCGATGACGACGCGGCTATCTTAGATGTTGTCCAGGAGATCCTGACTCTGGCAGGATACCACGTCCAGACCAGCCTCAATGGCACATGTTTGCACGCTCTGGAAAGTGAGCTCCCCGCTCTGATCCTGCTCGACATCTTGCTGCAAGGCGAAGATGGACGGGAACTGTGCCAGCAGTTGAAATGGCGGGAGCAAACCCGGCATATCCCGGTGATTCTGTTCTCTGCCCATGTCCCCGTCAAAGACGCTCCAGGGGAATGCGGTGGAGATGATTTTCTGAGCAAGCCGTTTCGGATAAAAGAGCTACTCGAAATCGTTGCCAAGTGGACCAACCCGAAACAAAACGGCTGACCGGCCTCCCGTGCCTCACCACTCACCGGCTTGCCTGTAGATCTCGTGTAGAGGACCTCCATTCACCTTGCAACTGGTGGATATGTTCGATCTACCCACGGGTTGCGCAACGAGATGTAACTCATCGGTACATTGGCTTGAGGGACATCTTTCATGGCTGCCTTGTTTTCATAAAGGGGAGGCGTTTTCTTTTTCATCTGGGGTTTTCAGAGGAATTTACACCATTGCTCCAGAAAGCATGCTGCAAGAGTGGCAAGTTAAGCCATCGCCCCCAACTGCCGCAGCCGTGCCAGATTATCCTCTAGCCCCCAGTACTCGACAAAGCGGCCATCCTGCACGCGCAGAAAGAAGACCTCGTCGACCTCTTGCCGCCGCCCATTTGGCTGAACGCCCATAAACTCACCTTGCAGTGTGCCTGAACAGCGGAATCTCACGGCAACCTTGTCGCCCTCGGCTACCATGTCGACAATCTCCTCCCGCCAGTCAGGAAAGGCGGCTCGGAAGCTCGTGAACCCCTGCCGGACCAGTTCTGCCAACTCCGGCGCGAACAGTTGCTCCACCAGATCCAGCTCGCCCCCATTGATCACCTGATCTACCAGCTGGCGCACCAGCGCCTTGTCCTTTTCGTGCATAATCTCTCCTTTTGGGTTCGCTCATGATAGAAGCATCAACCGGCTCATATGCTGACGAACACCTCTGTTCGTGCTTTTTTTCCTACTCCAAGCATACACCTTCAAGTGAAGTTAAAGTCAAGAGCGATGTGCATCTCGTTGCCGCGCGTCCTGGGTCCCTGAATCGGGGGTGCGGATGCCCTCGATCATCTCGAGTGCCGTGGTCTTACCCGCTCCGTTAGGATCATCGTTCATTCATCCTTTCGGAACTGACTCCATTGGATGAGCCCAAAGCACTCTAGCACCAGGCTGATCAAGAGAATGATCCAAAGGGCATCCGCATACGCATTCCAGCCAAATGTGGTGACTCCCAGGAGGTTCAATACCCCCACCAGGCTCAGGAGCGGGAGCAGGATGCCGTCAATCTTGCAGTGCGTTCGACCACAGCGGCGACCATTCACATAGCATGCCACGCCCATCCACGCGGTGGCAAGCGTCACGATGATCCCGGTCATCGTGGCTGGAAGCTGATACCCATGCCACACACCCGTGGCGAAAATGACGAATCCGATGGGCAGACCCCAGAGCCACAGCGCGGCTGTGGTGCGGACTAAGTCCTGCCCGTTGCGGGGTGAGCAACTCTTCCTCTCAAACATGCCGCGCCTCCCTCTCGTTTCGTACTTGTTCTCCGTGTTTAACGTGCTCTGCCTGGCAGAGCGAGACTGATGAGCCGGACGCCAAGACGTAGGGCCTTCTCCGCTTGTAGGTACTTTCACTTGAGACATGATCTTCCTTTCTGTTCTCTCGTATTGAGTAGTTGTACCGTTTCTTGCAGGGCTGCCAGAACCATGCCTTTCTGTTGTTGGCTACCTTCAGTATAGCCGTACTGCACCCTGCGA
>DATGGW010000057.1:0-2230 GCA_035308345.1 Ktedonobacteraceae bacterium
GTAGGTCAGCACCAGGTGAATTTTCTGGCGCGTTACCACGCCATCGCGATTGATATGCGCCACAAAGGAGTTAGGAGTGACACGCCCGCGCACGATGCGCCACACAGCATACTTACCTTTGTAGTCGTCATAGTCGAGGGCAGCCACCAGCATTTGCAGCGGTCCATCCACATCTACCACCGGAGCCGGGATGGTATTGATGATCGTCTCGAAGAGCGGCTCAAGGCTGACGCGCTCGTCGTCCGGACGATACATCGCCACGCCATCACGTCCAATAGCATACAAGACGGTGAAATCAAGGTGCGCATCCTTTGTTGCCAGTTCAAGGAAAAGGTCCTGCGTCCATTCATATACCTGCTCGATGCGCGCATCGCGGCGGTCAATTTTGTTGATAATCACAATCGGTTTCAGGTTCAGTTCTAATGCCTTTTGTAGCACAAAGCGCGTCTGCGGCATGGGACCCTCTACGGCGTCGATCAGCAGGATGCAGCCGTCAGCCATGTTAAGCACGCGCTCGACCTCGCCGCCGAAGTCAGCATGTCCAGGCGTGTCGATGATATTGATTTTGATGCCGCGATAGATGATGGCAGTATTTTTCGCCAGGATGGTAATACCGCGCTCCCGCTCCTGGTCGTTTGTGTCCATAATCAGTTCGCCCACCTGTTGATTTTCACGGAAGATGTGGCTCTGCTTGAGAAGACCATCCACCAGCGTGGTCTTTCCATGATCGACATGGGCTATAATGGCTACATTGCGGATATCTTCCCGCTTCACTAATCGTTCTGGCCGGATCATTGCGTCTACTACCTGCATAATTTTTTCGAATAACTCCCAAAAGGCATAAGAAAACCGGACGGCTAGAGTCGCCCGGTGATTTTGTTGACTGCTTACCGATGATTACACCTTACATTGTATTCCCTCTTTGCGATTACGTCAAGTTTTTGGAACCACAAGCATGACAGGGCGGGGCTTGTCCCCGCCCTGGATGGTCGTCATACTACCGACTCTTGTTCAACGCCGCGTCGATATTGACACAGGCCGTAATCAACGAGAGGTGCGTGAATGCCTGCGGAAAATTGCCATACGCCTCACCTGTTGGGCCGATCTCCTCGGCATAGAGACCAATATGATTGCTGTAGGACAGCATCTTGTCCAGTAAAAGCCGCGCCTCATCCAGGCGGCCAGCATGCGCCAGCGTCTCCGCGTACCAGAAGCTGCACGGGCTGAAGGTTCCTTCAGGCGTCCTGAACGAGTCATCTGCCGCTTTGTCCGGATTATAGCGGAACACCAGTGAATCGCTTGTCAGTTCCTTCTCAATGCGGTCCAATGTACTCAGCATGCGTGGATCGCTTGCGCTGGTGAATTTCGTTAGCACCATCCATAGGGAACTGGCATCGATGGCTTCGCTGCCGTAATACTGTATGAAGCTCTGCTTTTTCTCGCTCCATCCTTTCTCCATGATCTGTTCATAAATCTCTGCGCTGTATTGCATCCAATCGGCCAGCGGGCCGGGCAATCCCCTGTTACGTGCCAGCCGCAAGGCGCGATCAAAGGCAACCCAGCTCATTACACGCGAATGAACGAAATTTTTCTTCCCGCCGCGCACTTCCCAGATACCCTCGTCTGGCTCATTCCAGTGCTTGCTCAACCACTCAAGCAAGCGGCGCAGGTTTTTCCAGAGATCATAATTGATCTCGTCATAGCGATTATAGACGAAGATGGCATCCATCAATTCGCCATAAACATCGATTTGCAGTTGTTTGTACGCGCCGTTACCTATGCGCACCGGCCTGCTTTGACGATACCCTTCCAGGTGATCCAGCGTTTCTTCGGTCAAATCGTGTTCTCCTCTGATGCCATACAAGGGCTGCAGCGCGCCATTTTCCTTCAATTCATGGCAGCGCGCATCCAGCCAACCCATAAACGCTTCTGCCTCCTTGGTCAGGCCCAGCGTGAGCAGGCTATACAGCGTAAACGAGGCATCGCGCAGCCACGTAAAACGAAAATCCCAGTTGCGCTGACCGCCCATCGTCTCAGGCAGGCTGGTAGTGGCAGCCGCGAGAATCGCGCCAGTCGGTTCATAGGTCAACAATTTCAACACCAGCGCCGAACGCTGCACCATCTCGCGCCAGCGCCCCTGGTATTGGCACCTGGAAAGCCAGTTGCGCCAGTAACTCAGGGTCTCTTGCAATGCGTGGTCGAACCCCCGTTTTGTAAGCGGTTCCGGGTC
>DATGGW010000058.1:0-4977 GCA_035308345.1 Ktedonobacteraceae bacterium
CGGGCAGATTCGGCCTGACCAGCCTGACTAACCTGCACCTCCTACCACCCACCGGAGCTGTAGTAATAGCCGCGCCGCTCAAGATCGTCAACGGTTCAGGCAGCCCACTGCGCGTGCTGGCGATTACACCATAGGATAGGCAAGGTCTAGCAACAGGAGAAATTTACATGGCAACACTTGAGCTTGAGACGATGCGCTGTGAAGTGGACGGACACCTGGCGCGCCTGCGACTCAATCGCCCGCAGGCGCTCAATGCTGCAAACTGGGCGTGGGTACAAGACCTGGTGAAAGCTACTATTTACTTAAAGCAGAACAGCGAACCACACGTCGTGATTGTCAGCGGCGAGGGTCGCGCCTTTTGTAGCGGCCTTGATACCAAAGAACTGGCAAAGGGCAATCTTACCCGCGAATGGTTCGCTACCTGGGAGCAGGGCGTGAGTACGCTTGCATCCCTGGATGCCATCACCATAGCCGCCATCCAGGGCTACTGCCTGGGCGGTGGCTTGCAGGTCGCGGCGGCCTGCGACCTGCGCATCGCTGCCAGCGATGCCATTCTCAGCATTCCCGCCGTTAAAGAAGGACTGGTTGCCGCGCTGGGGCCAATGCGTCTCGCTCAAATCCTCGGCGCCGGTCCGGCCAAACAACTATGCTTCCTGGGTCGCCACTTCTCAGCCCAGGAGGGATTAGCCATGGGCCTGCTGCTCGAAGTGTGCCAGCCTGGACGCCTGGAAGAGCGCGCCCTGGCTATTGCGGAGGAACTGCTGGCCATCCCATTTACAGCGCTAAAACATACCAAACACCAGATCGACCATGCTTTCGATCAGGATTTCGACACGCTCCTACAAGAAATGGTAGAGAACATGGAGGACTGCCTGCGCTCGCCCGAACATAAGGCGGTGATGACCTTGTATATAGAGGAGTTGGCGCGTAGAGGCAAAACTGTTTAAGTGAGCGCAAATTCTTTCCTCTCAGGAGAAATACTATGATGATCCAGAACCAGGTAAGCTAATTGCAAGAAAAACAGGCACGTTTAGAGGCCATTGAACGACAGATTGAGCGATTACGACGACGGCTGCGCGTGCTCGATAATCGCAGCAATCATCTCGGCTGGACGCGAGTAGGCATTTTTTTTATTGGCGCATTCCTGAGCATTCTCGCCTACTTTCTGGTGGGCTGGTGGCTTTTCCTGGCAGGCGTGGCCGCTACGCTTGTCGTCTTCAGCATCGCGGTGTACTTTCACCAGCGCCTCAATAGGAGCGTCTCTCGCCACTCCGTCTTGATGCGTATTAAATTGACCCAGGCAGCGCGTATGAGGCTCGACTGGGAGCGCCTCCCAGCAGCGCGTTTCAATGAAGCGCGCATGGAGCATCCCTTTGAAATTGACCTCGATATCACCGGCAGGCATTCGCTCCACCAGTTGCTCGATACTGCCATCTCGGCTGAGGGAAGCCAGCGCCTGCGCGGCTGGCTGTTGACTACCACCTCGAATTTGCAAACCATACAAAAAAGACAGGCTCTCATTCAAGAACTGGCCCCACTAAACATTTTTCGCGACAGATTATTGATGAGATCCATGCTGGCTGCGCACAACCAGGACCAGCATTGGGAAGGGAAAAAGCTGCTGAACTGGCTGGATGAACGCCGGACAACGCCATCTCTTCTGCCACTTTTGTTTCTCTCACTGGCGCTATCTGCCAGCACAATTGCCTTGCTCCTGCTCAATCTCTTCGCGCATATCCCCCAGTACTGGATCATCGCGCTGCTGCTGACTATTCTTTTTCTTTTCGTCACGAAAAACCAGCGCGGCGATGTGTTTGAAGATGCCCATTTTGTAAGTGACAGCTTCACCCGGCTCAGCGCTATCTTTGAGTATCTTGAAAGCTATCGCTATGGAGCGCAATTGCATCTTAAAGAGTTATGTCAACCTTTCTTCACTATGCAAGAGCAGCGGCCATCGACGCTTTTGCGCAAGATTGCGCGTGTTGCGACGGCGGCCACCTTGCAAAAGAATCTGTTGCTGTGGATGATCGTCAATGCAATACTACCCTGGGATTTCTATTTCGCGCACCGGTTCAGCCAGTACAAGGCGCGAATCGCGGCCCTGCTGCCACTCTGGCTGGACACATGGTTCGAGCTTGAAGCATTAAATTCGCTGGCAACCTTCACTTATCTCAATCCGGAGTATACCTTACCGGAAGTGACGGCATGCCAGGCACAGTATGAACGGCCCATCTTTCAAGCAAGTGGGCTGGGACATCCGCTCATTCCGCCAGAACAGAAGGTGGTGAACGACTTCGCCATATGTAATACAGGGGAAATAGCCATCATCACCGGCTCCAACATGTCTGGCAAAAGCACTTTTTTACGCACGCTGGGCATCAATCTCTGCCTGGCTTACGCGGGTGGCCCGGTCAATGCCGGCGCGTTCCATACATCCCTGTTCCGGCTGTTTACCTGCATCAAAATCAGCGACTCCGTGACCGATGGATACTCCTATTTCTATGCCGAGGTCAGGCGTTTGAAAGCCTTGCTGACGGCCATCGAGTCAGGCGAGCAGCAGCGGGAAATGCCGCTTTTCTTCCTCATCGACGAGATATTCAAGGGAACCAATAACCGCGAACGACTGATCGGCAGCGAGTCGTATATTTCCGCGTTGGCCGAGCGCAACTGCCTGGGCGCGATCTCGACGCACGATCTAGAGCTGGTGAAGCTGGAGGACAGGCTGCCCGCCATCAAGAATTACCACTTCCGCGAAGATGTAATCGACGGGCGCATGGTGTTTGATTATGCGCTGCGCGATGGTCCATGCCCAACCACCAACGCCCTGAAAATCATGCAGATGGAAGGGCTGCCCGTCCATTTGACCGGCAAGGATCAAGAGTGATTACCACATTGCGCTCGCGCCAACTATTGGTTAGAATAACAGTGCAACAGCATTAACTTCTATCACCAGGAGAAAGATATAAAGATAAGGAGCCCAACATGACCGATACAGAACTTATACTGCACATCGAAAAGCTGGTGCGGGAAGAACACGAACTCATGCAGCACGCGGAAGGCATCGGGTTGGATGACGAACAACATGCTCGTATGAAGCAGCTCGAAGTCAGCCTGGATCAATGCTGGGATTTGCTGCGCCAGCGCCGCGCGCGCCGGCACGCCGGACTCAACCCCGACGAGGCGCAGGTGCGCGATGAAAATATCGTCGAACATTACCAGCAATAATGCCTCCAGAGTGATTAAGTACTATACAGGAAAACACGCTTCCAACTACAACAGCACCTGGCGCACCTTTTTGCAGAAGACGCTTGCGGCAACGCTCTCTGCTCTTGATATGACACAACTTCAGCAGAGAGCTGGCACGCAAGGGCACCCTCTACATATCCTTGATGCTGCCTGCGGAACCGGGCTGCTCTTAGAACAGCTCATCCGCCTATTTCCTGATGCCGAGCTTTATGGCATTGACGAGAGCCAGGAGATGCTTGCTCAAGCAGCATCTCTTTTACATGATCACCCACAAATTCATCTGGGACAGGCATCTCTTGATGGTGAGGAAACATCAGGGCTTTCCTATGCTCCAGCTTCTTTTGACCTGATTACCTGCACGAATACCCTGCATTACTTCAATGACCCTGCTAGAGTCCTCGAAGGTCTTAAATCTCTGCTTGTGCCAGGAGGACAATTAGTGGTTGAGGATTATATACTGCGAGGCTTTCCTTTTCCCTGGAAAGCTTTTGAATGGCTAATCAAGTACTACGATCACCAGCATATCCGGCTTTACTCATTAGCAGAAGCGCAGGAATTATGCAGGCGTAGCGGCTTGCAGGCAGTGTACGCAAAGAGCTTCCAGATCGATATTTTCTGCGAAGGATGGGTACTGTGTTACCTAGTGCGCTCTTGATTAAAATTGCGGCCCAGGCACATGACTTTGCAAGATTGCCGGATCAAGCGTATTCAGAGGCGCCGCGCCAAAGCGGGAGAGCAGGTTCATCTCCTGGCTGCTGGTGGCAAACTGGATGTAGGACTGCGCCTGTGCCGTGCCAACTCCCAGCGTGTAGAGGTGTTCTATGCTCCAGAATGCATAGGTTCCATCGAGTAAAGTCTGCGTACTTGCTGGCGCTCCATCAATGGCTAGCATCTGCACTGGCGCGCTCATAGCCATCGCCAGCGGCACAAAGCTGATTGCGCCGGGAGTCTGTGAGACTAATTGCGCCACCTGGGAGGGCTGGTCTTTCCTGAAGACAATGGCATTCACCTGCAGCGGCGCTCCATGCAACACGAAGGCGCGGAAAATCGCGAAAATCGCGGACGAGGGAGGAGGAAGAATGACGGTAATAGCTTCATTCTGGCCGCCTAGCTGCGCCCAGTTGGTTATTTGTCCCTGGAATATTGCCTGTATTTGCGCGCTGCTCAGCCCCGTAAGCGCGTTATCAGGGCTGACAATCAAACTGTAGAGCAGTGCCGCCAGCGGGTGATCGGTCAGCTGGTGCGCTGGCTGGGCGGTGAGATCAGAATCTGCGATATCGACGCGACCATGCTGCGCCAGGTTGAGCGCTCGACTGCCATCGCCGCCCAGCACAATTTGCAGTCCTGGGCACAGGGCGTTGTAATCAGTATTCACCTGCCGCAAAGCCGGTTCCAGGTATGGAGACCCATCAATGGACAGCGTTCCCGATGCGCACGCGCCAGACGATGCTGTCGTTGTGCCGCCAGGATCAGGCGTGGCAGTTATGGATACTGTAGGGGAAGGCGTAACTCCGCTGGTGGGAGTGACATGGCCACGCGAAGTTGGCGCGCCTTCCCTATTAACGCCGCTTTGTGGTGGCCCGGAAGTCACAGGGGATGGTACAGTTGTAGGAGTCACCCCACCGGTAGGATTGACACGGAATCCACCAGATTGACCCAGATTCTGTATAGGTGAAAACGGAAGGTTCTCGAGATGAAAGGGCGAAGCGGCAAAGAATAGGAGGATACCTA
>DATGGW010000059.1:0-8013 GCA_035308345.1 Ktedonobacteraceae bacterium
CTGCATCCGCAGACGGTGGCGATCTATCTCAGAGCAGGCCAGTTTCCTGAACGTGCTCCTCACCCTTCCCACGGACGCGTGATCGAGCCGTATCTGGACTATTTGCGACGGAGGTGGGAACAAGGAGAGCACAATGGCCGCCTGTTGTTCGAGGAAATTCGGGCGCAAGGCTACCCAGCGTGCCTTACGGAGGTCTATCTCGCCCTTCAGCGACTTTTGCACGCATGGACCAACAGCCAGCCTGGCTCGCGCCAAAGAGGTGCAACAGTATCCGTCGTATCCCCCCAAGCAAACCCTGTGGTTGCTTTTCAAAGCAAAACGAACGGCTGGGGAGCAGCAGTTTGTGCAAAGCTTGCTGGAGCAGAGTGCCTTGATTGTCCGCGCGTATGAGTCTGTGCGGCGATTTCGCCAGATCCTCGACCTTCCGCGACGAGACGGCTTTGCAACCCTGGGCAGACGAAGCCGAGGCGTCTCAAATTCCTGAACTCAGACGCTTCGTCCAGCGATTGCACCTGGATTGGGAAGCGGTGGAAAATGCGCTGCTGTTTGCCAGCAGTCAAGGGCAGGTCGAAGGTCGGGCACCGCGACAAGGCTATGGACGTGCCAGTCGCGCCCTCTTAGAAGCTCGCTTGGTGGGAGCTAGCGACCTCTACAGCAAGTGCGCATGACCCCACCACGCGATGAGCAACGAGAAGATGGTGCTCCAACCAGCAGGAGAGGGAAGTGGCTTTCGAACGAGGATCAGCCGTTCTCTTGACCGTGTCCCAGATGTGTGGAGACCGAAAGTTGATTACGCTTCGTCGAGAGACTCAACCTGGGCGAGCCGTACCCACCCCCTTTTTCCTTGCGTGTTTGCACACCACAGCCAGCCGCTCTCTTCCAGTTCAGCTTGGAAGACTTCTCCCTCTTCGACGGGTAATTCCGTAGCATCATACTCAGCGAGTGCCGTCCGTGTTTTTCCCTCGTCCTCGGCGCTGAGATAGCTGAGTGGGACCCAGCTATCTTTGCCGGCACGATTGCGGCACCAGATCCAGCCTTCATCCTCTTCTCCGGCTATCTCTAACAGATCTCCGGCTTGCATCTTAATGGGATCGGGATTGGTCGGACGACTGGCGGTCCTGGCACGGACTTTCCAGGGGGCTGAGGTCATTGGTAGCTCCTTTCGATCAGCTTCATCTTCGCTGGGCTCCGTTTATGTACACCATTCCATGCGGATGCTCCAGATGGGGAGCGGTTTCTCCAGCTTCTGAATGGCCGATTCCTAATGTTTCGCGCCGATTCCCTCCATTCTACCCCAAAATCAACAATCGTCGAACATTCACGCTATTTGCTAGGAGGAGCAAGCGAGCTCTACCGGATTTGAGCAAGACCCGCAAAATGGGTCCGCCCTTCAGTTAATTTACCAGTTACCAGTCAAGCAACTCGGCAAAGGCCAGTGGATCGCGCCCGAGCCGCACGTTGAGCCAGATGCAAAAATTATGCAAGGCCACTTTGGCTGCCAGCCGGGCTTGCAAGCCGTCCAGGGCATGGGGTCGTTCCCGCGCCAGCCGAAAGGTGTTGAGCAGTTTGTCATTGATGGTCTCAATGATCTGGCGCAACTCCGCCAGCCAGCGTCGCCAGTCCTTGGACCAGCGCACCTTGCTCCGCCAGCCAGCGTCGCCAGTCCTTGGACCAGCGCACCTTGCTCCTCTGGTGGGGAGGACTCACGACCTCTGCGTCATACTGCCCGCGCCAGCGCTCATGCAGCTGGTCCCCGGCAAAGCCTTTGTCGGCCACATAAACGCCTTGCGCTGGCGCACCGACACTGGGCAGACGCGGCGTCGGTTGCTGGCGCGCCGCGAAAAAGGTCTCGGCCAGGGCATGGTTATTGCAACTGGCTGGGGCAAAGCCAAAGCCGGTAATCACGCCCGTTGGGGTAATCGAGGTGAGCAGATGCACGCCCTCATACCAGCCAATGCGGTTGCTCCAGCCGATGTCGGCTTGCCCAGCCCGTGCCGCGTCGCTTGGCATCGCGGGTAGGTTGCCCGAACTGTCCAGCGCTTCATACAGGCAGACTCGCGCCTGCATCTGCTCGACCAGGAACAAGGCAAAGGCGACGATGACATCACGATAGCCTCGTTGCAGCCGATTGAATTGCTCGCGCTCCGGCAAGGTCGGAAACGCGGGTCGCAGGTGCCTCACCGCATAGCGGTAAAAGGCGCGTTCACTGGGAAAATGTGCCCATTGGCCCAAGATCGCCAGCGTCACCACCTCACTACAGGACAGCGAAGCGGCTGGTCCAGGACGGTGTTTCTCGCCCAAGCCTGCCGACTGGCCAAAGTCATCGATCATCACGTACAGTGTAGTCAGAAAGGTATCTTGGTCCATCATCAGCGAGCTCCTTTTCCTTGGGAATTGGTTAGACAAGCTCACTGTAGGATACAGGATACCCTTCTTTCAAGTCCTTTCTATTTCACACCAAACGTTTAAGATGAGCTTAAGGAGAATTCAGAGGTAGTTCGCTACTTTCGCCAGCAGTGCATCGATTTCAAAGGGCTTTGCCAGAAAATCTTCTGCTCCTGCTTCTCGTGCCGTTTTCTCGGCACCTGGATGTGCTGAAACCATGATGACCGGAATATGCCTGGTTTCCTCCTGACGCTTCAGGTGCCTGACGATTGCGCGGCCATCCTTGCCTGAAAGCAGGATATCCACGAGGATCAGGTCCGGGAGGCCGCCGTTGTGCAGTTGTTCGAGGAATTCACCTTTGTCAGAGGTCAAGACCGCATACCCCTCCTCCTCTAAGATCACTTGGAGGAACTCCAGAATATCTGGCTCATCGTCCATGACGAGGATTTTTTTGCGCCTGCCCTGCATCTTTTGCTATTTCACTCCCTCTTCCTGTAGGATGGGCAAGGCCACAGCAAAGGTGGACCCTTCGCCTTTGCGACTGGTCACGGTCATGCTGCCAGCATGCCGCTCGAGGATTGCCTTTGAGAGATATAATCCAATGCCAAGCCCCGGGTAGGTGCGTTCTTCTGGATCGCTGACTTGATAGAAGCGCTCAAAGATTCTCTGATGGTAGACTTCGTCAATCCCGATGCCAAAATCTTGCACGCTCACGAGCGCCTGATTGCCCTCCCGCGAGAGATGCACCAGCACCTTGTCTGCCTGCGGAGAATATTTCACGGCGTTGGTGAGCAGATTGATGAACACCTGCCCGAGCCGGTCTTTATCCCCCAGGATCTGCGCGCCCGTCCGCCCTTCGATGGTGATTGCATGGGTGGTGGTGGCCGCCTGGACGTTTTCGACAGTTTCGTCAAGCAGGCCGTCCAGGTCGAACCATTCTCTTTCAAAGGCAAGGACACCTGTCTGCATGCGAGAGATATCGAGTAGGTCGGCGATGAGCTTGGTGAGCTTATTGAGCTGGGCATCGATGCGGGAGAGATAATGCAGCCCTTGTTGATCGCCCTGCTTTGTCAGACGGCGTTGCAGGATGTTCGTAAAGCCCTTTAAGCTGGTGACAGGCGTTTTGAGTTCATGGCTGGTCATGCTCAGGAACTCATCCTTACGTTGTTCCGCCAAGACGCGCTCGGTGATATCGTGGATAATGGTGACCACCAGGCTCACCTCTCCACGCTCACTCAATATGGGACGTGATTTGACCAACGACCAGCGTTCAGCCTGCCCCGTTCCTCTCGCTTTGTAACCCATGACGGCCTCGGCCTCTGGCTCTCCAGACAGGACGCGCCGGTGCGGGAATTGGGAAGGTGGCAACGGTTGTCTCTGCTCGTCAACGACCTCATACCTGGCGGCGGTAGTCGTGGCTGGTGTTTCCATCAGTGCCTGTACTGTAGGAGAGCCGGTTATTTGAGCCGCGGCATCATTTGCATAGATGATGTGGCTGTGGCTATCATAGACGACAATCCCATCGGCCACCCCGTGCAGGATGATATCCAGTTGATCGCGGGATTGCTGCACTTCTCGATAGAGCCGTGCGTTCTGTATGGCGAGCGAGGCGCGTGAGGCCAGTTCCTCTGCCATCGTGAGGTCCGCTTGTGTGTAGCGACGAGCCGATTCTGCTAAAGCAAACGTGAGGGTTCCTATGGCTTTCCCCTCAAGGAGAAGCGGAATGGTCATGCCGGAAGCAAAGCCGAGGTTGCGCAGTAATGCCAGTTGCTCATCATCGACTGCTGTTGCGGCCAGCACCTCATCGCTGATAAACGGGACAAATTCAGCGGTACCGCTCCGAAGCACTTGAGCGACACCGTGACCTGCCCTCATATCCACCGGATATTTCTTATGCAGTTCCCAGGCCCATTGTACCTTTTGTGGGTCCACGTGTGCGATGACTAATGGTTCAAGTGAGCCATTTTCAGACAGCATGCGTATGCTACACCAATCAGCAATGTGCGGAACTGCCAGCCTGGCGATGGTTTGCAACGTCGTTTTGTAATCAAGGGAAGAGGACAGCACTTTACTCGCCTCGGAGAGGAACTGTAAATTGCGCTGGAGCCGTTTGTTCGCAGTGACATCACGCGCAATTTTCGACGCTCCGATAATCTGACCGGCACTACTTTTCATCGGTGAAATAGTGAGCGAGATATCGAGCCGTGTGCCATCTTTGCGCATGCGCACGGTTTCGAAATGCTCAATACGCTCCCCTTTGCGAAGCTTGGAGAGAATCATCTCTTCTTCTGCACGGAGCTCCTCGGGGATAATCAGCGTGATATGCTGACCCACTGCTTCCTGGCTGCTATAGCCAAACATGCGTTCTGCCGCCAGGTTCCAGCTGGTGATGATGCCGTCGAGTGTCTTGCTGACAATGGCGTCCTCGGAGGATTCGACAATGGCTGCCAGCCGGAGTTGGTCTACCTCTACCTTTTCTCGCTCGCGCCGTTTGCGTTCCGGGATGTCTCGATTGATCTCCAAAATAAAGGCAGGCTGGTCAGGGGTGACGTGGGTGAACATCTGTCGGCTCTCTACGACGACCTGCTTGCCATCTTTGCGGGTATGGATCAGTTCTCCTTCCCATGGTTGGCCGGTGGCGAGGAGGGCGTCGACCGTCTCCCGATTCACAGGAAAGCGAGTCTGGAGCAACGAGTGAGAGACCTGCCCGATCGCCTCCTGTGCGCTCCACCCATAGAGGCGCTCCGCGCCTCGGTTCCAGTAGAGGATGACGCTGGAAGCGTCGCGCACAATGGTGGCGTCATGGGTCAGTTCGATGAGTTGCGCCCGTACCTGCGCGATCTGTTCGTGCCCCTGGGTTTCCTCTTCGTTATATTCGCGCTCAAGCATGTACTTGTCGACCGGAGAGGTGATCTCATCGGAAAAAAGAGGAGAGCTGCTGATACTCTGCCTCCTTTCTAACAGTGCTTCCTCCTCCGGTTGCTACCAGGAGGAGAGCTATCCATCTTTTCTATCTTGTTGCTGTCCTGGCCAAGGGATGATTATTGCGATGGCCGGATAAACTTAGGATAAGTATAGATGGTTTGCTCAGTGAGCGCAAGCACGGCTATATCTGGCTCCTACTCACCATGTGTACGTTGTCTATTGCCAACCTTCAAATTGGACCGGCTACTCTGTACCTTGACACTACACAGAATTCGATCTTCGACGGTCAGTCAATCCGTCGGCGCTCACCGACGTTGGCGATCTACGATGGGTCGCCGATTTGGAGGCATTTATCCAGCGGCATGTCGCATAGATTGCCTGATAATACAGAGCTGCCATACTACCTCAAGTATGGCAGCTCTTTGCATCACGCTCGCGTCGTGGGTCGTTTCTGGCCGCTCAGTGGCAACGCCTCTGTCTGCCTGGATTGTTCGCGTTTAGTACTCGCTTGTCCCGCTAAGTCGCGCAATAGCTTTTTCATTCGTAGAACGAAGTTCTCCCTTGTGAGAAGGTAGCGGTAGCGGCTGTGGGATGATGGATGGTTTTTCTATCTACAAGTCCAGGGGCTTTTTCACCGCTTTTTGACAAATTGTAAGAATAGCCCGAGTGCATTTCCAAGACCAGTCAGGCGCGTACCTCTCCGCCTTTCCCGCAAGCAATCTTCCATCAGTTGCATCGCAGAACCGAATTTTTGTGGTGAGACTCTTCATCTTTTTCCTTCTGCCGATTAAGAAATAGTGAAATGGGTTGTGCATATGTAAACCCGTTGTCAACTCGAGGCATTTCTTGGGTGCCAGATTCTATTTGGCGTGAGGTATGCGATGATCTCTGACTCGATGAACGCGAAGCTCCTTTTCAGTGCTGCACCGCTCCACGGCTCAATGCAGAGCGTTGGCGATACGACATCCGAGTGTGCGCACCTGCAGGAAGCCTATGACGAACAGCACATCCTGGTGCAGCAACGCGAAATAGCGCACCTGCAGTCCGTAGTGAACGAGCAGCGCTGCGAGATCGATCGGGAAGTAGCCCTGTGTGCGCGCCTGCAGGAAGCCTATGACGAACAGCACATCCTGGTGCAACAGCAACAGGAACTGCTGGCAGAAGTCGATCAACTCTACAAGGAGCAGGCCCAGACAGCCGCCACCGATGCCATCACCGGTCTACCCAACCACCGCGCACTCATGAGCAGGCTAGAGGAAGAATTGGCGCACTGCCGTCGAGCCGACCGGTCCTGCGCTATTTTGTTCATAGATATAGACCATTTCAAGCGTGTCAATGATACCTGGGGGCATCGCGCCGGTGATGCCATCCTGCGTGAGATCGGCGCGCGCCTGTGCTTGGCACAACAAGTCCGCAAACGGGTCCGTTCTGCCGTGTCAGTCGGACAGGGCGGCAGACACTACGGGCACTACACGCATCCACCCAACTACTTAAGCAATGCCCGCAGCACCCTGCGCAAGGAAGATTTCGTCGGGCGCTACGGCGGCGAAGAATTCGCAATCATCCTCCCCAATGCCGGTCTGAGCGGAGCCAGGGTGGTGGCCGAACGCTTGCGGGTGGCCGTTGCCAAGCAGCCCTGCTTCTGGGAAGCTGAAGGTGGCCAGTCGGCCGTCCCCATCTCCATGACCGTCAGCATTGGCGTGGCGGTCTATCAACTTCACGGCGTGACGAGCGAAGCCCTGGTCGAGAGCGCGGACCGCGCTATGTACCGGGCCAAGCAGAGCGGGCGGAATTGTGTCCGCCTGGCAGTGATGGAAGAGGGTGAGCCTCTTCAGGAAATACAGCCTATCCTCGATGCAAAACAACGCGTCCACACGCTGGAAGCGGGCATAGTTCGTGCATTGACCACAGCCGCGTCAGCGCATGATCAAGGTACCAACGCTCATGCCCATCGTCTTGTACACCTGGCCATGGCCACGGCCCACGAGCTTGGGCGCTCTGAGGATGAGCTTCACCTCATCCGACTGGCTGCTCTTTTGCACGATATCGGCAAGATTAGTATTCCCGACGCCATCCTGCACAAACCCGGTCCGCTTACCGATGAAGAATGGGCCATCATGCGCCGTCATCCCCAGGTCAGTTGTGAAATCCTGGAGCAGGCTGGCGGCATCTTCCACCTGCTGGCCCACATTGTCGTCGCCCATCACGAGCGCTGGGACGGGTGCGGCTACCCTAACGGTCTGGCACAAGAAACCATCCCCATCGGGGCCCGCATCATCTCCGTCGTTGATTCCTACGACGCCATAACTTCGCGCAGAGTCTATCGAGAACCCCTTCCCATCGAGCAGGCAAAAGAAGAACTGCGCCGCTGTGCTGGCAGCCAATTCGATCCACAGGTAGTAGCAGCTTTCCTCCGCATCCTCGATGAGCAGGAACAGGGGATGCTGCCCCCCGAGAGTACAGGGCCTGCTCACTTCACTGCCGCTGAGCAAGAGCAAGCAGCGCCGCTCGCGTACAGGTAGGCGCTGCTAAAGAGATGTCGACGCGGATCTCGTGCTCGGTCGGATGGCGATTGTTCTGCAAGAGGGCCAGGCTGGTCATCATCATGCCAGGTGTGCAATAGCCGCATTGCAGCGCGTGCATTTCGTGAAAGCCTCTTGCAACGGGTGCAGCTTGCCGCCTTGCTCCAGCCCTTCGACGGTC
>DATGGW010000060.1:0-12687 GCA_035308345.1 Ktedonobacteraceae bacterium
TGCAAGGGTCGCACTGCGCTACCTGTGGATATTTTGAGCAGCCGACGCAGCCGGGCTTCAGTGCGAGCGAAACGCAGCAGGATGAACAGCCGACCGAACCGCAATGGAACGAATATCACTCCTATGTTATCTACGATTATCGCTTCAACGAGAGCGACGACGAGGATGAGCTTGACCCACTGGCACGGATTTCGGTAGATCAAACGCTGGCTGACACGCTCTTGCAACAACTGGAAACGCTGGTCGCGCCGGAGGATGCGCTTATCACCGAACAACTGGTTGGGAACCTTAACGAGCGTGGCTACCTGGAGATCAGCGTGACAGAAATAGCGGAATACCTGCAAGTATCCGTTGAGCGAGTAGAATATGCGCTTCGCCAGCTCCAGACCTTAGAGCCGCTGGGCATCGGGGCACGTGACTTGCGCGAATGCCTGCTCATCCAGTTGGAAGTATTGAACGAGCAAGAAACGCCGCATCCACTGGCGTATGCTCTGATTGACCGCTATTTAGATCGCCTGGGCAAGAGCCATTTCCAGGAGATTGCGCGCGAGCTAAAAGTGCCAGAACAGGAAGTGCGACAGGCCGCGTTGTATATTCGCGCTAATCTCAACCCCTTTCCCGCGCATACTTATCAACCCGACGCGGACAACGGTGCCGCAGCCGCCTATACACGCCCCGATATTCTAATACGCAGGAGTGAGGCCGGATACGAAGTCGAATTAATCGAGGAGAAACGCTACGGCTTTCACATCGGCCCCGGTTATGGTACGCAGCCGCTGCGCCTGGAAAGCGAGCCTGGCTACGAAGAGATACAACGCTACATGCGCCATCAGAGCGATCGCGCCAAATTTTTCATTGACTGCATCCAGCGCCGCTGGCGCACGCTCAAGCTGGTGGCGGAGTCGATTGTTGACTACCAGCACGAGTTTTTAGAGAAGGGCATCCGCTACCTGCGCCCATTCACGCGCGCCGAAGTCGCCATGCGCCTGAACCTGGATGAAGGTACCGTCAGCCGCGCCACCGCCAACAAATATGCGCTGCTCCCCAATGGCCGCCTGATGCCGCTGTCCGACTTTTTCGACGGCTCGCTCGGCATCAAAGATGTCCTGCGCGAGCTAATCGCTTCCGAGGACAGCAGGCATCACTTGAGCGACGATGAACTGGCCCACCTGCTGACGGCGCGGGGCATACCCATGGCTCGCCGCACCGTGACGAAGTACCGCGAAGAGATGGGGATAGGGTCGTCGAGGGAACGAGGATAGTCTATTGTATACCCTCCGGCTCCGCATAAACCGTCCTCTCGCGTTCATAGATTACCATGCCGGGACCACCACCTTTCATGTGACGCACGTGACGCTGCAACGTGTAATCGACGGGGACACTGGTGCTGCCGCGCGCCTGGCTGTACCACGCGGCCAGGGCGGCGGCCTGCTCGATAGCGCTGCGCGGGATGTCGCGGCCGCCTGCTTTGATAATGACGTGCGCGCCGGGAACACCGCGCGCGTGCAGCCACATATCGTTTGCAGTCGCCTGGTGGAAGGTGACTTCTTCGTTCTGGCGGCTGTTCTTGCCGATCAGAATGGTGAAGCCGTCGCGGCTCTGCGCGTGCAGCGGGACACCACCGCCCGGCGGTACGGGTTTGCCTTTTGTCTGCTTACCACCCTTCCCTTTATGATGTTGTTTTTGTTGTTTCTGTATAGCTTTTGCGCCGCGTATGTAGCCAGCCGTTTGCGCTTCCGCTTTGACAAGCGCTACTTCTGGGGGTGTATCGGCCAGCATGAGGTCGGCTAATAACTGCTCGATGGTGGCTATCTCGGCGGTGTTTTGCCCGATCTGCGGAGGGAGAAGAGCAAGGGCGCGGCGCAGCTTGTGGTACTTGTGGAAAATGCGATTGGCATTGCCCACGGCGTCAAGGCGGGGATCGAGTGGGATTGTCACCAGCGATGGTATCTCCTGACCCTCGAAGAAGTTTTGCAGCGTCACGCTCTGCTGTCCCTGCTGCACTTCATTTTGATAGGTCAGTAGGAGTTCGGCCCACAAGCGATACTGGTTAGCTTCCTCAGAAACTGCCAGCTCTCGTTGCAGCAATTCGGCCTTGCGTTTGCAGCGCTCCAACTGGGTCTGTAGCACCTTGCGGATGGGAGCGCGCACGCTCTCTATGGCATCGCGCCATTCCGCGCCCGCGTAAAACTCATCAATAATAGCGTTGATGGAAGATGATGCGTGGATGCTCGCACCCTGTATCTCCGCGTATTGTTCAAGCGCATAAGGCGCGAAAGCGACATATCGTTTTATAGTAGGGGCGTACCCTTGCGGTCGCCCTGGGGAGGTTGTTGGGGCGTTTTGTCCTTGCGGTCGCCCTGTATTATCTCCATACTCGACGCGCTCGATCAGTTGCGGCTTCCAGGCATGGGCAGCATACAAGGCGGCCAATTCGCGCACGTTCCATGCCAGTTCTTCCCAGGTGTTCTCATCCTGTGTGATGAGCGACTCTGTATCGCCGGTAGTGCGGTAGACGGCCTCGCGAGCTAGCAAAGGGCTGAAGCCGAGCAGGTTTCTGCTGAGAAGTTGCCAGAGCGCTGGTTGTTCTGCTGTGCGAGCGCGCGATTTCTTTACCGGAGCAGGCCGGGCAGCTTCTTCCTTTGCCACGGATTCCAGTTGGGAAGCAGTCAGCATAGCAGGGTCTAAACGCGGCAGCGACAGCTCCCCGAAGGCGCGCACCTGCGGCGGCGGCGGGACATATGGCACATTGGGCGCGATAACGCGGTAGCGATTGACATCAGCCCCCACGTGTTTGAGGCTGCCTAAAATAAGCCCTTGTTCGTCACAGAAGATGATATTGCTCAGGCGTCCCATAATCTCGATAATCAGCCGGTAACGTACACGTTCATCGCTGGCAGCGTCTCTGCGATGGCTGGCGATAATCTCGATGATCCGTTCCCAGCGCGGCTGCTCAATGGACTCGATGCGCGTCCCTTCCAGGTATTTGCGCAGCAGCATGATAAAGGATGGCGGCTCGCTGCTGATTTTGGCGGGTCTGAGGGTCGTGAGATGCACCCGCGCCAACTGGGGATGTGCCGAGAGATAGAGCCAGCGATTCTGGCCGCCCTGTCCAACCGCGCCAGGAGTATAAGACTGTATGGCGACGGCATGTTCGGTTGGCTGGATAATGGTATCGATGCGCGCGCCAGTAAGCATAGAACGCCATTCGTCGGCAACGGCAGCGAGGGTAATTGCGTCTACAAACATATCCTTGTCCTATCCATCTGATCTTCCAGAGCGACCACACCAATCCACAAAAGTACAATTGCATGTTGTACAATAGTGATAAGAACAGTTTCTCGTCACTTCAGGGCTTTTCACAAGCATTTCTCTTGACCGTCAGTATAACAAAGAGGAGGGGGTTTCGTATACCCAATCTCTGCGTATTCGTGGAGGGTAGGATAAACAGCATGCAACTTGAGATGGAGCGCAACGTGTCCCAACAACAGCGCACAGCATCACCAGCGCCTCGCCAGGGACTCCTCTTCGTGCTTTCAGCCCCATCTGGCACCGGCAAAGATACCGTCATCAACGCAGCCAGAGCGCAGGGGATGGACTTCTTCGTGGTTCCCTCCGTGACGACCCGCCAGCCGCGCCCAGGTGAAAGTGAGGGCAATCCCTATCACTTCGTTACTCAAGAAACATTTGAGGAGCTGGAAGGCAAAGGCGAACTGCTTGAACATGCTAAAGTACATGGTAACTGGTATGGACAACCGCGCCAGCCTATCCGTGATAATTTGAGCGCGGGACGCGATGTGTTGCTCAAGATCGATGTGAAAGGCGCGGCCACGGTACGTAAGAAAGTGCCACAGGCTGTCTTCATTTTTCTTGTGCCTGAATCTATGGAGGAACTGACAACCAGGCTAGTTAATCGCAATACCGAGACGGAAGAAGAACTCAAGCGAAGGTTGGAAGACGCGAGCTCAGAGCTGGCAGAGCAAGATTGGTATGACTATATTATTCTCAACCGGCAGGGACACGTAGAGGAGGCCGCTGAAAAACTAAGAGCAATCATAACAGCAGAACACAGTCGTGTTCACCCTCGTCAGATAACCATTTAATCACATCAGGGAGGATAAACTACTCATGTCAGATGAACGTTTTGTGCCATCCGGCACCAGGGAGCGCAACCTGGGCATGGAGCTTGTGCGCGTGACCGAGGCTGCCGCGTTGAGCGCGGGACGCTTTATGGGCAGGGGCGACAAGATCAAAGTTGACCAGGCCGCCGTCGATGCCATGCGGCAAGCTCTGGACGGCGTTGATATGCACGGAGTCGTAGTAATTGGCGAGGGTGAAAAGGATGAGGCTCCGATGCTATACATCGGCGAAGAAATTGGCAATGGCACACCTCCCTACGTTGACGTAGCTGTTGATCCTGTGGATGGCACGCGATTGACCGCGCTCGGCCTGCCTGGGGCTATCGCGGTGGTTGCTACTGCTGAACGCGGCACGATGTATTCCGCGCCCGCAGGTGTCTATTACATGGAAAAAATCGCCGTTGGCCCTTTTGCGCGCGATGTCATCGATATCAACGCGCCTATCACAACCAATCTGGAGCGCATCGCGCGCGCGCGTCATGCCCGTATTGATGATTTGACGGTGGTGATCCTGGACCGTCCACGTCACGCGGAGATCATCAACCAGGTGCGCGAGGCGGGCGCGCGTATCCGTCTCATTATGGATGGAGACGTGTCAGCGGCGATCCAGGCGGCGATGGAAGATTACCGGGGCGTGGATGTATTGTTGGGAACAGGCGGCGCACCTGAAGCGGTGCTGGCTGCCGCAGCCATCAAGTGCATAGGGGGCGCGATCCAATGCAAAATCTGGCCGCGCAGCGATGAGGAACGCGATAAGCTGAAGGCAGATGGTATCGATCTTGAGAAGGTGTATACAACGGATGACCTGGTGCAAAGCAACGACGTAGCATTTGCCGCAACCGGCATTACCAGTGGAGAACTGGTTGATGGCGTGCAGTATTTTGGCTGGGGGGCGCGCACCTCGTCCGTGATGATGCGCTCGCACTCCGGTACGGTTCGTTTCATACAGGCCCGTCACAAGTGGCGCACCGTTACCAGCGGCATGGGTATACCCAGACAATAAAGCATATGTAGGAGAGGTGCGAGGGCGACCGCAAGGGTCTCCACCCGTCCACTCAACCACTCCCGCCCCTACAATGATTACGAAAGAGGTTCGATTTTATAATTTTTGCAATTTCTCGATCACGGCGTCTGCCACTTGCGAGGTTCCTACGGCTGTGGAGTCATCTGGACGCGGTTTGAGATCGTAGGTCACGCTTTTACCTTCGGATATCACCTGCGCAATAGCCTTTTCGAGGCGGTTGGCGGCGTCTTTCTCGCACAGGTGACGCAGCATCATGACGCCTGAGAACATCATAGCCATGGGATTGACTTTGTTCTGACCGGCGTACTTAGGCGCGCTGCCATGCACCGGTTCAAAAACCGCGCACTGGCTGCCAATATTCGCGCCGGGCGCGACTCCCAGACCCCCGATGAGCCCGGCGGATAAATCGGAGATAATATCGCCATAGAGGTTGGGTAAGACCAGCACGTCATACATCTCAGGTTTCTGCACCAACTGCATGCACATATTATCGACAATGCGGTCTTCAAACTGGATATCAGGATACTCTTTGGCAACTTCTTGCGCAATAGACAGAAATAAACCATCGGAAAATTTCATGATATTAGCTTTGTGAACCGCCGTGACTTTGCGCCGCCCGTTGGCGCGAGAATAATCGAAAGCAAATTTGACAATGCGACGAGTCGCCAGCACTGAAATATACTTGATGCTGATAGCAGAATTGGCATCGAGGCGGCTGCCTGTCGTGCGTTCGATGGTTTCAAGCATTTCCTCCTGCTCATGAGTGCCTCGTTGGAACTCGATGCCGGCGTACAGATCCTCGGTATTCTCACGCACAATAATTAAATCAATATGCTCGTAGCGCGAACGCAGCCCGTGGTAGGTTTTGGCAGGGCGCAGGTTGGCATAGAGATCGAGCTTTTTCCTGAGCGCGACATTAGCGCTGCGCGCCCCTTTCCCTACCGGAGTGGTAATCGGCCCTTTCAATGCCACTTTTGTCTGCTTTATCGATTCAATTACCTCGTCGGGTAAAACTGTTCCACACTTTTCAAGTACCTCTAATCCCGCCATGTGTACATGCCAGTCAAACTGAATGCCCGTCGCCTCAAGTACACGGCGGGTCGCCTCCGTTATTTCCGGCCCTGTTCCATCTCCAGGAATGAGTGTTACTGCATGTTGCATCGATTCCTCCAAACCAGCAGAGTTTTCAACACGTGCGCTGTGAGTAGCACTTGATTATAGCACACATATTCTTCAGGAATAGGGGCAACCAGGCTTTCTCTCTCCCAATACTTTCAGGGGGCGAGGGCGACCGCAAGCTCCTACAGCTTCCACTCCTCCTGTGCGCGTACCTGGCTCCCAATACTTTCAGGGACCGAGGGCGACATGAATGCTAGCGTCTTTTCGCCGTACCTGTTGCTTTTTTCCTGGTTGATGTTGCGGAGGCCTTTTTAGCAGCGCCCCGAGTAGTGGTTGTCGATGCAACGCGGCGCGTCCTTCTGGTTTTTGTGGCAGGCTTATCTGAAGCATCCTGCGGCGTTGCCTCTTTCTTAGTCGTTTGCTTGCGGGCTGCGCGTCGAGGTGTTGCGCCATTTTGATGGGGTCGTTCTTCGAGGCTGCGATGCGGGACTATGACTTCCTGGTAGCAGACGGGATCTTGCCCAACACGTGGGATGACCATCAGGCCGTTACAATTCGGGCAGAGTTCAGGCACCGGCTTTTCCCAGATGGCAAAGTTGCAGGTTGGATAGTTATTGCAACCATAGAAAATGCGCTTCTTTTGCTTCGTTTTGCGTTCTACCAGGTCGCCGCCGCAGTTTGGGCAGAGCGCGCCCGTTTTAGTGACCACCGAGCGACCATAGCGGCATTCAGGGAAACCCGAACAGGAGATGAAACGTCCAAATCGTCCCGTGCGAATTATCAGGTTGCGCCCGCATTCAGGACAGATTTCATCCAGTTCCTCAACGGGCTTCTGCACGCGATTCATCTCGGTCTCGGCCTTTTCCATGGTCACCTTAAAATCGCCATAGAAGTGGTGCAGGAACTCCTTCCAGGATTGTCTGCCCTCTTCCACGTCGTCGAGTTTGCGCTCCATATCTGCTGTGAAGCCGACATCGACAATATCTGGGAAGTGTTTGTTCATGACCTCATTGACGGTTTCTCCCAGCCAGGTCGGCATAAAACGACGCTGTTCCTGCTCAACGTAGCCACGATCCTGGATGGTGCTGATAATGGGCACATAGGTACTGGGTCGCCCAATACCCTGCTCTTCCAGTTCTTTAATCAAACTGGCCTCGGTATAACGCGGCGGCGGTTGCGTAAAATGCTGGGCCGACTGCAAATCATGCAGATCCAGCAGCTCGTTAGCAGAAAGCGCGGGCAGCGTTTTCTCATCATCCTCGTGCGGCCAGACGGCGTAAAAGCCCTGAAATTTGAGATGCGAACCGGTGGCGCGAAAGACGTACTGGGCCGCGGCAATATCAGCGCGCACCGTGTCGAAAACCGCCGGTGTCATGAAACTGGCAACGAAACGCCGCCAGATCAGATTGTAAAGCTTGAATTGGTCGGGCGTCAGGTGCGACCTGACAATTTGCGGGGTCAGCGAGACATCTGTCGGACGAATAGCTTCATGAGCATCCTGCGTCGTGGCTTTGGCCTTGCCGGTGCGTCCTGGCCCAACATATGGCTGCCCAAATTCCCGCCCGATATAGTCCTTGACCTTCACCTGAGCCTCCTCTGAGATGCGCGTCGAGTCGGTACGCATATAGGTAATGAGGCCCTGGTGGCCGCGCTCGCCCAGTTCGATGCCTTCATATAATTGCTGAGCAAGACTCATGGTCTTCTTGGGCTTAAAGTAGAGCCGCGATGAGGCATCCTGCTGCATGGTGCTGGTCGTATAGGGCGGGTTCGGCTGGCGGCGCTGCTCTTTCTCTTCGACCTTCAAAACAATGTAGGTCGCGCCCTTTAAGTCGGCCAGAATGGTGTCGGCCTCTTCTCTGGAAGTAATCTTGATACGACCCTTTGAGACCTGGGTGGCTTTGGCTCCATTCTGCCCATTTGACTGCGCTGTTTCCGCGCTCACCTCGCCCTGCTCGCCCCCATCGGAGGTATTCTCTTCTCGATTGAACTCGGTAATATCCTTGAGACGAGTAATCAGATTGGCTTCAAAACGTTCAGCCTGTCCCACTTTACTCAGCAGCGCGGTGATGCTCCAGTATTCTTCGGGCAAGAAAGCGCGTATCTCGGTTTCGCGATCACAAATGAGCTTGAGAGCTACCGACTGGACGCGCCCGGCGCTGGTGCCAGATTGAATACGCCGCCAGAGCAGCGGGCTGATCTTATACCCTACCAGGCGGTCTAAAACACGCCGAGCCTGCTGCGCATTGAAAAGATCTTCATCGATCTCGCGCGGCTTCCTGATAGCCTGCTGCACAGCCCCCTTCGTAATTTCGTTGAAGACGGCGCGGTGCGGGCGCTGCAGGCCCAATGTTTCTTTGAGCGACCAGGCGATAAATTCACCCTCGCGGTCGGGGTCAGGAGCCAGGTAGACCTCATCGGCGCGCCGTGAAGCCGCTTTCAGTTCAGCAATCAATTTGTCTTTTTTCTCGATAATCTCGTATTGCGGCGCAAAATCTTTACGGGTATTGACGCCCAGACCCTTTTTTGGCAGGTCCATAATATGGCCCATCGAGGCTCTTACCTCATAATCACGCCCAAGAAATTTCTCTATCGTTCTTGCTTTGGCCGGTGATTCAACAATTACAAGTTTTTTTGTCATTCCCTTACCCTGATACCTTTATTATGGGCATACTGCAGCGGCACTATTGCCTTCCGTTACAGCTAAACCCTCAATCAACACATACACGAGCCATCTCACAGCATAGAATAGCACATACTGACAAGAGGAGCAGCAACCTTTTCATGCACACGCCCGATTCCTAGCATAGGATAACACATGTTGTCCAGCATCTATTCCTATGTAACAAACAAACAACCTGCACTTGACCCATTTGCGCTTGCATGCTATGCTGCAACTGTTACAATAGTGGTACTAGCAGCTTGTTGGAGGAATCATTATGCCTGAGAAAAAGCCTTCTCCACCGGTGGAGCGAGAGAAGCGCACGCGACAGAGAAAAAGCGGAGGGATATCTTCCTCTTCTAAGACTGTTCGCCAGGCAACCGATGGCAAGAGTTTCGCGAAACGCCGGCGTCCATCTATGCGCGCAGGGCTGGCAGTTATGGGGGGCCGCGCGGCAGGCGCGATCAGCCGCCGCCTGCACCTGGGCGGCGGCACAAGCATCGCGGGGGTGGTAGCGCAGCGATTATATCCCGATATTGTCAACCATCTCTCTTCGCAGCTGGCCTATGGAAGCGTGCTGGTGACAGGCACCAATGGCAAAACGACCACCAGCGGGTTTATCGCCGCTATATTGAGCGACGCGGGCCTGCGAGTCTGGCGCAACCGTGAAGGCTCAAACCTGATGCGCGGTATTGCGGGCGCGCTGGTGATTCGCGCCAGGGCGGGTGGGAATCTGAGAAGGTCGGGCCAGGCAATCTCGATTTTTGAGGTCGATGAAGCGGTTGTGCCGCACATTATAAAAGCTGTTCCGCTGCGTGTGGCGGTCTTTACCAATCTTTTTCGCGATCAGCTGGATCGATATGGCGAAGTGGACAGCGTCTCTGCGCGCTGGCAGCAGGCTGTGAACGCGCTGCCCAAAAACACTACCCTGGTTCTCAACGCGGATGATCCGGCTGTAGCCTCGCTTGGCGAGACCTACCAGGGCAATGTCGTCTATTTCGGCATCGACGATGCATCCCTCGATCTGGTGACGCAGGGCATCTCACCGGAACGTCACCAGACAATCGATACGCGCACCTGCGCAAAGTGTGGTAACGAACTCACGTATACGCTGCGTTTCTATAGCCACCTGGGGCATTATCACTGCCCGCATTGTGGCAGCACGCGCCCCCAGGCAGAAGTGCGAGCTACCAGCATCACCTTGAACGCTTTTGATCAACTGCGCATCACCATCGCAACGCCAACACAGCAGGGTGAAATCGTGATCCCTCTACCAGGGTTTTATAATATCTACAATGCGCTGGCAGCTATTGCGGCAACCCAGGCGCTGCAGATTAACTGGGAACCCATCGTTTCCGGCATCCAGCAGTTCAAGCCCGCCTTTGGTCGTGGTGAACGGGTACAGGTCGCGGGGCGCACCATACGTATATTGATGGCGAAAAATCCAACCGGATTCAATGAAGTGCTGCGTACGCTCTTCAGCGATGGCGAAAAACGACGCGTACTGCTGATACTGAACGACAATATTGCCGATGGCCGGGATGTCTCCTGGATCTGGGATGTTGATTTCGAGCGCATGGCGCAGCAAACAGCATCGCTGACCGCGACGGGCACGCGCGCGCTCGACCTCGGCCTGCGCCTGAAATACGCGGGCATCGAACCGCAAGCAATGAGCATTATCCCACTCGCTCCTTTGCGCGCAGACAATAGTAAAGATGCGCCAGCAGCGCGCATGCTGGAATATAAAGCCGGTGATGCAATGTCAAATGGCAGGTTAAATGGAACGCAAGCAGCAAAGCCTGGAGTAAAGGTTGCGCAAAAGCACGGGCTGGCCAACGCGCTGGATCACGCGCTGCAAGAGACACCCGTGGGAGAAACGCTGTTTGTCATACCAACCTACACCGGCTTATTGGATATCCACCGCGAACTCGAACGACGCGGATTGACGCCCCACTACTGGGAGGAGAAAGGCCCGTGAACGATACCAGCAAGCCACTTTTCACGCTGACCCTGGGTCACCTGTATCCCGCTCAGTTGAATCTCTACGGAGATCGAGGCAATATCCTCACGCTGCAGCGCCGCTGCCAGATGCGTGGTATTGCTCTGCGCGTGGTTGGATTGGGTATTGGCGACGCGCTGGCGCCCGACGAATATGATCTGCTGTTCATCGGTGGAGGGCAGGATAAAGAGCAGGCGCCTGTTGCGCAAGATATCTTCGAAATGAAAGGCATCGGCCTGTGGGCTGCGGTCGAAGATGATATGCCGGTGCTGGCTGTCTGTGGCGGTTATCAACTGCTCGCGCACTATTACCGGCCAGCCATCGGCCCCGATATGCGTGGGTTGGGCATCTTCGATGCGTGGACTATCCACAAAGGAACGCACATGCCGCGCTGTATTGGCGACATCGCCATTAGTTGGAACGGCAGCACGCTGGTCGGTTTTGAAAATCACGGCGGGCGTACCTACCTTGGAACGGCAAAGCCCCTGGGGAAAGTGCTGAAAGGCCACGGCAACAATGCTGAAGATCATAGCGAAGGGGCCATTTATCGGAATGCATATGGAACGTACCTGCATGGGTCGCTCTTACCCAAAAACCCGCATTTTGCCGATCACCTGCTGGCGTTAGCGCTTCGTCGTTCCTACGAGTTGAGCGACGAAGACCTGACGAAAATCTTCCCCAGATATCTTTCTTTCCAGGAGAGACCGGCGCAAGCAAAGCGAGAAAAGAAACGCGCCGCCAGGAAGAATGGCGCGAGCAGCGAGATAAACGGCGTCATACCGGTGCGCTCCGATCTGGATGACACTCTGGAGTGGGAAGCCCATGCCTATATGTTGGAACGTCTTGGATTGCGTCATGCGGCAGGAGCCGCGTTACGTCAACGGTAGGGGCGAAGGTTTGCCCTTTCTGATGACCAGGAAGGTTACATGAGTACAGATCGGTCTTTGGCTCGATGTTCTTTCTGCGGGCTGCGCCCACCGGAAGTTAAACGAATGGTGGCTGGCCCTGGAGCCGCTTACATCTGTGATGTGTGCCTGGAATTATGCCAGGAGATTTTGCATGATCCCGCACCATTCTCGCCAAAAGCGCTGGAGCTGGCTTCGCGCCCGCCAGTTGTGATTGCCGCGCCGCAGGAACTGGCTGCGCCCACGATAACAACCACGCCGCAGGATCCACTGCGCACTATCACCCTTCAACTTGAGCAGAAACAGCAGGACTGTACCTTGATGCTGCGTGAGTTGCAGTTATATCAGCAACACTTTGAACTTCATTACCTGTGGATTCGACCACCATTCAGAGCAGGCTTTGCTTTTGTTCCACGCATCATCTTCTATCTTTCCGATAGCAATGGGAACCAGTGGGCGGGAGATCGCGGCGGGATGCTGTTTGCGCGTTTGGAACTGAGCAGTGATGCAGACCTGGCGGTCTACCAGGGGTACGCACGCTTCAGCCCACTGCCCCCGGTTGATACGCAGCAACTTACCATACGGGCCGTTGACCCATTGGGGCAGTTTGAGCAACCGCCGCTGCATCCCTGGCAGTTTGAGATTACGCTGTAAAGTTTCCAGGGCGGGGACAAGCCCACACCCTGGGGATGGGAACTGGCAATTGTTGTTATTCGGTCACTTCGGCCAGGGCAGGTACGAGCAACCCATAGCCTCCCTGCCCCAGGCGGTACATCACATTGACGCTGCTGGTCTCTTCATTGAAGAATGGGTAGAAATCCAGGTGATGCTCCTCCATCTGC
>DATGGW010000061.1:0-4809 GCA_035308345.1 Ktedonobacteraceae bacterium
CAGCAGACCGACCAGCAAAGTGTAGGACATGTAGGCGCAGGTCACGCTGCATGCGGCATCCGCTTTGAGGGCAGGGCTGCCAATGCGTTTTGCCACGCGCAATTTGCCTTGCCAGAGCAGGGGCATGATGATGGCGGCAGCGATGGCTAAGCCAACGCCCCACCAGGATGTTCGCGGGTGGCTGCGCGTGAGCAGCGCGAAGAGGCTATCGCTAACAATGTAAAGGGCAAGCACAAACAGGCTGATGGCGGTTATCCATGCAGCTCGGCGTTCTGCGCGTTCGACGGATTCGATTGAGCCGCCGCGCTGCTCCTTGAGCAAACGCCAGAGCAAGACGCCGCCCGCCAGCAACTCGATGATGCTGTCGAAACCAAAGCCCTCGAGGGAGACGCTGCGAGCCACCAGGCCGCTGGCGATAGCAATGCTGGCCTCGATCGTCATCCACAAGAGAGAGAGCAGTTCGATCCAGATGCCGAGGCGAAGTTGCCCGTCGCGAGCGCGTGTATGCGTAGTTTCGACTTCAATTGAGCGAGCCATCAGGATACCTTTTGCGGCTGAGATGCGCTAACGTTTGCAGCAGAATCTAAAGCGCCGGAATGCTTGTGATCCTGGCAGCAATTTTCATTTGTATCCATGTGGCAGTAGAGCCCTTCTACTGAGCAGTATTGTTCCTGGTGCGGATTGCATTCGAATTGGATGGTCGCGTGACCAATATGGTATTTCTCGCTGAGCATTTTGTTCATTGACTGGAGGATGGTTGCGCTCTTACTTTGTACCACATCATCAATCATAGCATGACAGGATAGGGCATACATATTGCTGGTAATGCACCAGACATGCAGATCATGCACATCCTGCACTCCCTCAACTTTGAGCATGTCGCGCACAAGGTCGGGCATAGACAATTCCCTGGGAACAGCTTCCAGCAGTATATCTGTCGTCTCGCGCAGGATGCGCCACGCGCCAACGGCAATCAGCACAGCTATTCCAACGGAGAGAAGTGGGTCAATGGCAGTCCAGCCGGTCGTGAGAATGATGATGCCTGCGATAATCACGCCTGCTGAAGCTCCAACATCGCTAAACACATGCAGCGTGGCAGCGCGCACATTCAGACTGCTGTCCTCTCCGCGGAGTCCAAAGCCGATGTAAAGGTTAAGCGCGATGCCAATACCGGCCGATATAAACATCATGAGCGGCTGAACCGCCTCAGGATGCTGGAAGCGTTGCACAGCTTCCCAGAGAATCACAACGGCGATAAGTATCAATGTGACAGCGTTAGCCAGGGCCGCCAGGATACCCACGCGGTGATACCCGAACGTTTTGCGAGCATTAGCAGGCCGTTCCGCCTGCGCAACGGCAAACCAGGCAAGGCCGAGCGCAAAGATATCGGTGACGACATGCCCGGCATCGGAGAGCAGCGCAAGGGAATTTGCAACAAAACCGCCAGTGAGTTCTGCTACAAGGATCAGCATGGTTAGAAAGAAGGCCAGGCGCAAGCTCCGCTTTGCCATACTGTGCGTATGATTATGCCCGGCATGTAGACTTTTCATAACATCAGCATACCACAGAAAACAGGGCATGACAAGCGCGTTCAGACACAGCGGCCGCGAGGGTCGCCATGCGATAATCATCTTGCGTTGATGCGCTTTGCATGCTAAACTTAAGCGTGTTTAATTCTAACGATGAACGCACAATTCAACAATGGTGGAAACGACTGCGTTCCCGCCTCACGCTGCTCTACCTGGTCGCTGCGCTGCTCCTGCTGATTATTAGCGGCTTCGGGCACGCGCGCCTGTTAAAAGAAGTCGGCCAAACTTTTGGCGGGTTTTTCTGGGGCATCGACACAGATAGGCAGGTGGTTATTGTCTCAACACCACCTGAACTTCCGTCGTTTTCCGTGGCTCCCGGTTCGCTGACAAATGTAAGCGTGCTGACAGGCGTGAATGGCGAAGACATCTCCTCTCTTTCCACTGTATACCAGCACGCGCGCCCCGGAGATAACATCAACTATACCGTTTTACAGAATGGTAAACCGTTAACAGTCAGTCGCGCGGCGGCCACATTCACCTTCGATATGTGGTTCAATAACTATGGATGGACGCTGATCGCGGGGCTAAGCTGGCTGCTGGTGGGTGGTCTGCTGCTTGCAACCGCGTCCGAATGGACGGGGGCCGTTGAGGGCATCACGCTTCTGCCGCCCGCAATGCTCTTCTTGCTCTACAGTCATTGGGGCAATGTGCAGCAAGCCTACCAACCGGACCTGGTTTTTCAACTGCTCTGGATACCATCTTTCGCGCTGCTTGGCGCCGCTTTCATCCAACTGAGCCTGACATACCGGCCCGAAGCGTTCAAAACCCCGCGCGCGCCGCGCATGCTCATTGACGGTTTGCCGTATCTGCCGTTATTAGCGCTGCTAGCTTTCGATCTGAGTTCACTGCTGATTAAAGGCAGTGTGCCCACACGCCTGGAATTTATTCTCTCGCTGGGTTATGCAGTGTTTGGGGGCATTTTGAGCCTGGGAATCGGCCTGAACTCACTACTGCGTATCTTCCGTGTATTGCCCGGCAAGAGCGTCCCAACCGGTATTCGCCGGCGCCTGGGCGAACTGTTAACACTCTGGATTGGCGGCATCGGCCTGGGATTCGGCCTGGGCATTTTGCCAATCTTACTGACGGGGAAAACGCTGGCGCCACTGCAAATCTTTTACGTGCTGGCGGCGGTCTACCCCCTGGTGCTCATATATGCCATTCGTTCCCTACGGTTGATCGACCGCTTAGAAGCCACGCTTGAACAACGCGAACAGGCGCTGCGCGAGCAGCAAAAAACAGCGGAGCAATTGCGCCAGTCCAACCGCGAACTGCAACAGGCCACCTCGCTGCTGCTGCACGCGGACGCGCACCTGCGCTCGATCCTCTCCCAGCGTATCCACGATCAGCCCAGGCAGCAGGCGCTGCGCATACGCTCGCTGCTTGGACACTGGCAGCACAAATTGAAATTAGAAGCTGAGCAGAATCAAGGACTCAAATTCGTTTTGCAGCCTGTCAGCGAGGCATTAGGCAAAGTGCGCAAAATCAGCGAAGAGTTGGAGGGTGATTTACGCGGACTGCAATTGCTGGTCGAGGACGCCTACCAGAGGCGCAACCTCGGCTTGAAATTGCACCTGGAAAAATTGATCCGCGAAGACCTGCCCGCGCTGCACCCAGAGTCATTGTTGAGAGTGCAGCCCGACCTGTGGGCCTTAGACGAATTGCAACCTGGTCTTGAAGAAACCGGCGAAGGCGAGAAGTTTGCGGAAGCCATCTCGTTTACCGTAACACAGGCGCTGCTCAACATTTATAACCATGCCGGGGCTTCATTCGCTACAGTGCGCTCTGCCCGCGTAAATGGCAGCCTCGAAATCATGATTACCGATGATGGACGCGGCTTTGATGTAAACGCCGTCACTGCCGATAAGACCAGCCTGTTCAAGGCCAAACTCAAAGCGCGTGAAGCTGGCGGCGTGTTGACCATTCACTCGGTTGCGCGCCCGCAGGCCGAACATGGCACAATCATTCTCCTACGCTTGCCCCTGCCGCGCACCGAATTGTCCCCTCAAACCGGGCCGCTATCCGGCTCGCTCGTGCAAGAAATCTGAGTCTATACCGGTCGCAACCCTGCATAGGCTTCATAGGCATGCGCAAGTAAGACACGTCTCCCCGGATCGCTGGGCATGCCCTCTATGGCGAAGAAGTTGTACAGCTCGCTGACAATATTCTCCAGCGGCCCCATGTTCGGCATCCCCCGGGCATTCAAGTAGCCCATGCGCTGCGCGATATCGTCATTGCTCAAACCCTGGGCAATCAGGGCGGCGCATTCCTCCTGGCGCGGCGTCAGTCTTTGGCCGCGCAGCCTTTTTAGCAGATAATTGAGCACTTCAGGGTCGATAAAAGTTTCATGGCGACTTACCACCGTTGTCGCGATGCGTTCCAGGTACGACGGCTCCATATTGCCGAAAAGCGCGTAGCCATGCAGTCCAGGCTGCTTTTTGGCGCGTTTGTTATTACTGTCCCGCGAACCGCGCGCGTATTCCTGGCGAAATATTTCCGCCGCCAGCGTCCAACTGGGGTCCTGGGTATAAATAACCACGCGCAGCCCGGCGGCTCTCTCCAGCAGGCGCCGTCCCAGCCGCACGCCATTATCTCCGACAAGGTGTAAGTCAGACAAGACCATCCAGCCCTCAAGCGTGGGATTCTCCTGCGCCTGTTCCTGGCAAAGTCGCTCGATGAGCAGGGCAGCGGCATTGACATCGTCTATCCTGGCGCGCAGATAGAGCCGGGGAGTCTCCTCGACAAATTCGCACACGCCGCGCAACTTCACAGGCGTATCATCGATTACAATGACAGGTATTTGTGTGTCGTTCATGGGTTCAGAATACTTCTATTATGTATCTCTAGCCCGCAAGAGCTATCACTAGAATGCCCGAAAAGATCAAACCTGACCCAACCAGGCGAATCGCCCCCAATTCTTCGTTGAGCAGCCGCCATCCGAGCAGGGCAGCAAAGACCACGCTCACCTCGCGTATGGCTCCGGCGTAGCTGACGCGAATAATGGTATATGATTTGAGCGCCAGGATATAAGCCAGCAAAGTAAAGATGCCAACCAGGGCGATGCGCAGCCAATTCGCGCGCCACTCCTCGACAATAGCAGGCTTTCCATAACGCAGCAACATGGCAGGGGTAATGATGCCGGTAGTGAGCGCAATCACAACCACTGTGTAGGGTAGAGGATTTACGCGCTGTACGGCTGCGCCATCAATAGTAGTGTAGACAG
>DATGGW010000062.1:0-2710 GCA_035308345.1 Ktedonobacteraceae bacterium
TCTGCCTTGCCGAACCAGGCGCGCTGATCTGCTTCACCGGCCCGCGTGTAATCGAGCAGTTTATGCATGTCAAGCTGCCCGAGGGGACTGTCAACTCTGAATTTGTGCTTCAACATGGCATGATCGATGCGGTTGTTCACCGGCGCGACCTGCGACATACCCTGGCGCGGCTCATCAGCCTGTATATGCCAGGTGACAGTCAAAAGAACAAGCGTGAGTTCATTAAGCAAGCAGGAGAAAGCGATGGCCTACGACCTGGAATTTGAGAAGCCGCTCGCCGAGCTAGAAAAGAAGATCATCGTCCTGCAGCGCAAAGGTGATCGCCTGAAACGCGATGAACTCAAGCAGTTGCAGGAGGCGGAACATGATCTGCGGCGTCGCACCGAAGAGATTTACAAGCACCTCACCTCCTGGGAAACGGTGCAGGTGGCGCGTCACAAAGACCGACCCTACTCCGGCGATTACCTGCACCTGATCACTGAAGATTTCTTCGAGCTGCACGGTGATCGTTCTTTCAGCGACGACCATGCCATCATGGCCGGCGCGGCCAAACTGGATGGGCAGACGGTGATGTTTGTCTGCCATCAAAAGGGGCGCGACATGAAGGAGAAGCAGTTCCGCAACCTGGGTATGCCGCATCCCGAAGGCTACCGCAAGGCGGGACGGCTGATGCAGCAGGCCGAAAAATTCGGCTATCCCATCATCACCCTGATCGATACCCCAGGCGCATTCCTCGCCCTGGGAGACGAGGAGCGCGGCCAGTCAGAAGCTATCGCCGCCAACCTGTATCTCATGTCGCGCCTGCGCGTGCCGATTATCGCAGTAGTGATCGGCGAGGGCGGCAGCGGCGGCGCGCTAGCCATTAGCGTAGCCGACCGTATCTTGATGCTTGAAAACAGCATCTACACGGTCGCCATGCCGGAGGCGTCCGCATCCATTCTATGGCGCGACAGCAAATACGCTCCCCAGGCAGCCGAGGCCATGCGCATCAGCGCCAAAGAACTCAAGGACCTCAACCTGGTGGATGAGCTGATCCCAGAACCCCTGGGAGGCGCGCATCACAACTATCGCCTAGCAGCAGACAACCTGAAAGCAGCTCTGCTAAAACACCTGGCGCAGCTCAAACCTCTTCCTATAGATGAAATGTTGGAATTGCGCTACCAGAAATTCAGGAACATCGGTGTGTTTGGCATAGCTCCATAAACGGCGACCGGTGTTTAAGGAACGAGGGCGACCGCCTGACCATTCCCTACATTTTTTAGGACGAGGGCGACCGCAAGGGTCACCCACCTCCGCCCGACCGCCCCCGCCCCTACAATGACTACGACGGGGAATGTGGCGCACTCATTCTCATCCTACACCCTTGCGGTCGTCCTCGTCCCCACTCTACAGTGATATCGTTTTGTATTTTCCGAATGGCGAGGACAACCGTGAATACAATGACACCGCTCGAGTCACTATATGACATACAGCGCGGGCCTGACCTGCCGCTCCCATCCGAACTGGCAGCATTATATGGTCGTCTCCAGTTTCCACCGCGCCAGCAACAGCCATACGTGATTGCCAACTTTGTCACCTCGCTCGATGGGGTGGTTTCACTGGAAGCGCCAGGGCGTGCAGGTGGAGGCGATATTAGCGGAAACAATAAGCACGATCACATGGTGATGGGCATTTTGCGCGCAATTGTCGATGCCGTGATTGTCGGGGCCGGGACGCTGCGCGCGGCGCCCAACCATCGCTGGACAGCCGCGTATATCTATCCATCACTGGCAGACGCGTACCGGCAGCTTCGCCACGACATGGGTAAGACCACTCCACCTTTGAATGTCATCGTCACCGCAAACGGGAATGTCGATCTCACCCAGCCATTGTTCCAGTCCGGTGAAGTTCCAGTGTTGATAGTCACCACGACACAGGGCGAGCAGCGTGTGCGCGCGCAGGCCATTCCCCCATCAACGGAGGTACTTGCGCTCAAGCAAAGTGGCTCGCTCAGCGCCCAGGCCACCCTGAGGGCAGTGATGCAGGCACGCCAGTGCGACCTGGTACTCACCGAGGGCGGGCCGCATTTGCTCGGAGATTTCTTCACTGAGCGCTGCCTGCATGAATTATTCCTGACCGTCGCCCCGCAAATCGCCGGACGCGATGATACAATCGAAAGGCCGGGGCTGGTCGCCGGAAAGCTATTTGCGCCGGATTCTCCTATGTGGGGGACGTTAGTCAGCATCAAACGCGAAGCAAGCCACCTCTTCCTGCGTTACGCGTTCGATGCAAAGTAATGGTTCAGCTCAATCTGAGCCTTGCTGCTGGAGACCTGTACGCAGCAGGTGTCCCAGGGGTGGTGGTAGGGTACCACCGGTGGACAGCCAGGATCCGACGATGATTAGCAGGAATCCCACGACGATGGCCGCGTTAAGCGGCTCACCGAGCAAGGCGACACCCAGGAAGACGGAGATGACCGGATTGACGTAGGTGATGACGGTGCCGCGACTGGCTCCAACCTCAGCCACGAGTGCGAAGAAGGTCACATAGGCCAGCGCCGTGCAGATCAGGCCGAGCACCAGCAGGCTGGCTATCACCCCCGGGGTTGGTATTCTGCCTGGAAGCCGCGTCACGGCCAGCGGCAACAGCACGACGGTCGTAGTGGCGCACTCGATGGTCACCACCCCAAGTCTGGGCAGGGCAGCGATGGCCGGCCGTCTGATGAGCAGGG
>DATGGW010000063.1:0-9553 GCA_035308345.1 Ktedonobacteraceae bacterium
CGGTGACGATAGCGAAGAGGGTACACCCGTTCCCATCCCGAACACGGAAGTTAAGCTCTTCAGCTCCGATGATACTCTGGGGGTAGCCCCACGGGAAAATAGGAAGTCGCCGTTTCACCCGCTCACACGGGCGGTTTATGCTGTAGGGACGCGATTTATCGCGTCCACCAACATCAGGGGACTACATCTCACGCAGCGCCCGCACCAGCGTATCAATCTCCTCTTCCGTATTGTAAAATCCGGTCGAGATACGCAAAGCATGGGTAGAGTGGATGTTGCGGATGTAGATGTTGTGCTTCTCGCGTAAATAATTCACCATCTCGGTGTCGTCTTTCCCCTCAAGCCTGAATGACACCAGGCCACTCTCACCCGCGCGCGGTGTCAACATGAGCAGGCCTGGTAGCTCCTGCAGCGAGTGGTAGGCATATGCGCTCAGTGTGGCGATGCGTTTGTGTATCCACTGAAAGCCAACCACCTGCTCCAGCCAGTTCAGCACAGCGGCCTGGCCCGCCAGAGCTGCTGTTTGCCTGCCGCCAACCTCGAAGCGCTGCGCTGTATCGTGCAGTTGCCAGTCGCTTCCTTCTTCGTGTTTGATCGACCAGTAGCCAACATATGTAGGCGTGGTGTAACCGAGCGCTTCGCGCCGGGCGTAGAGCGCGCCTGTGCCGTCGGGGCCGCACAGCCATTTCTGCATAGGGATAGCATAGAAATCGATGTTGAGCGCGTGCATATCCAGCGGAATCGCGCCCGCCGATTGCGCGCCATCGATCAAGACGGGAATGCCCCACTCGCGGCCCAAGTAACCGACCTCGCTGATATTAAGCACAGCTCCCGTCATCCAGGAAACGTGCGAAAGCGAGATCAGGCGTGTGCGAGGTGTCACCAGGTCTGTCACGGATTTGAGTACAGGCAAATCCCCTTTTTCGCCGATATCGGCGATGCGAATCACAATCCCATAGCGTTCGCGCAGCTGATATAGCGGCCCCAGTAGACTGATATGCTCGTGGTTTGTAGTAATCACCTCGTCGCCTTCGTGCCAGTCGATGCCATAGCTGATGATGTTGAGACCTTCACCCGTGTTGTCCGTCAGGGCGATTTCATCGACATCTACGTTCAATAGATGAGCCGCGCCTTTGCGGGCATCAACAGAGATGGATGATATGCTCTCAAATCCTGCCGCGCCAAGTCGCCCGTTTTGCCACTCGTACTGCATGCGTTCCTGTATGGCGTTTATAACGCAAGCAGGCAAGGGGCCGAACGTTCCAGCATTAAGATAGATATGCGCTGTAGTAGCAGGCATTTCCTGCCGAATCTGTTGGAGGTGGGTGAAGTCTGGCAAGTTGGAACTCCTTCTTAAAAAAGAGATGCGAGTGATCGGTTTTTGGGGTCACGCAAGATGGGATGACCCGGCGTGGTTTCTCAAATAATCCTTTTGAAAGTATACATTACTGAGAGCAATGCTCACCAGGAGACGAAAGGATTCTCTTTCAATGGTACTCATATCTTTTTCGACTCAGGGCGTAAATGCTGCGGGATATCTGTGACGACGATGCCAGGGCGGCCCAGTAAGGCGGTCTTCAACTGAAACGCCGTCTGGTTGTGCAGGGGATACTCCCACCAGTGAGCCACTACGAATTCGGGTAGGATCACAGTAAGGGTATCTTCAGGATAATTCGCATGCACCGTATCGATATAGGCCAGCAGGGGACGGATGAGTGAGCGGTAGGGCGACTCAATCACCACAAGATACGTCTCCTCAGCGGGCGCGAGGTGCTTTTGCAATCGTTCCCACTTCGATTGCACCGCCTCCACTTCCTGCTCATCCATGGCTATGTGGGCGGCCGTCACATAAGGAGCGATCGAGCGGGCATACGCCAGACTCTGCAATGAAGGTCGGTCAAGTTCGGCAATCGGCACGATAAAGCGGTGACGAATCTCCTTTGGCCGCAGGGGAAGCGTGCCATCTGGCGACGGGAGGGTCAGGTTGGTCACCACGATCTCTGGACGGAAGAACAATCTGGTCTTCAGTTGCAAGATGATGGGGTTATGCAGCATGCGACCGAGCGGAGAGGCTTGCGTGATCTCCGGGAGCATGACCGTCAGCGTCTCATCAACATACTGCAGATGTTTCGCGTCGATGTAATCGAGCAGGCAGCGTACGAGGGAGTGATGCTCAGGCTCGATGATCTCGAGCTGCATGCGTTCGTATTCAGGGAGTGTGGTTTGCCACTCTTCCCAGGAGGCACGCAGGTCTTTGATCCCCTGCCGGTCACGCGCCACATGCACCGCGGTCACCCCTTGAGTGATCGAGCGGGCATAGGCCAGGCTGCGTTTCGTCGCAGGATTCAGGTGCGCCAGCGGCACGATGAAACGATGGTGGATGTCCTTCGGACGAATGGGTATCTCGGTGGTGCGCTCGCGCTCCACATGCAGGTAGTGCCTGTGAATTCCCAGGAACATCAGGATCAGGAGGGGGATAAGGATGACAACGATCCAGCCGCCCGATAGAAATTTGGTGGAGGCAATCACTAACGCCACCAGTAGCGTGGTGAGCGCGCCTAACCCGTTGATTACAAAGCTGCGCTGCCAGCCCTTCTTTACGCTCCGCAGGCGCCACCAGTGGCGCACCATCCCACTCTGCGAAAGAGTAAAAGACATGAAGACACCGACGGCGTACAGGTTGATGAGGTTGGTGGTATCTCCCTTGAAGATGACGAGCAGCAGACTGGCCAGTGTTGCCAGGAAGACGATGCCAATCGAGAATGCCAGGCGGTCGCCCCTGAAGGCGAACTGGTGTGGCAGGAAGTGATCGCGCGCCAGCAGGGAAGACAGGCGGGGAAAGTCGGCATAGCTGGTGTTGGCCGCCAGCGTCAGGATGAAGAGCGTGGAGAGCTGGAACACGGGAAACATGAAAGCCAACGGCCCGGTGAATACTTGTCTTGCGATCTGCCCGATCACGGTCGGGTTGCCGTTTATATAGGCCTCAACGTGATAAGATGTCGCTAAAACCGTGGTGCCGATAAAGAGTGTCCCCAGGATCACGGCCATCCAGGTGAGGGTGGTGGCAGCATTGCGCGCCTCGGGTTTCTTGAAGGCGGGGATGCCGTTGGAGATGGCTTCAACTCCCGTCATCGCGGAACAGCCCGCGGCAAAGGAGCGCAGGATCAGGAAAAGCGAGAGCGGTTCGGTCGCCTTCGCGTACGCGAAGGAACCGATGATAGGGTTGTGCTGGATGATAAAGGATTTGAAGAAGCCCACCCCGATGAGCAAAAGAGTGCTGCCGATGAAAATGTAGGTGGGAATGGCAAAGACCGAGCCCGATTCGCGCACGCCGCGCAGGTTCACCATCATGATCAGCAGCACCAACGCCACATCGATGCTCACAATGATCGGTACGGGTGATAAGGCGGAGAAGAGCGTTGCAAGGGCTTGCACGCCGGCGGCCACGCTGACCGAGACAGTGAGGACATAATCGATCATGAGCGAAGCAGCGGCAGTCAGCCCTGGCAGGGTCCCCAGGTTATCTTTCGCAACGATATAGGAACCGCCGCCATTGGGATAGGCCGGAATCGTCTGGCGGTAGGAAAGTGCCACGATGCCCAGCAGGCATACAATGGCAATGCCGATGGGCAGCGTGAAACCCAGGGTTCCCGAACCGGCGGCGATCAGGGTAGCAAGTATCGCCTCGGTCGCGTAGGCGACAGAAGAAATCGCATCCGACGAGAGCACGGCCAGGGCCTTGAACCTGGTCAGCCGTTCGTGTTCTGCCCGTGAGGTGGGAATAGGGGTGCCGATTAACACGCACTTGACACGTCCCCAAACACTGTGCGGGGTCTGGGTAACAGCCGTTGCCTCGAGGACGCCCCGCCGAACCCGTCGTAATGCAGGCTTGCGCGGATACACAAAGCGGATGCGCTCATTTCCGAGGAACGTCCCTGAGCGCATCTCTGGACGAACGAGCAGGGTAGGATCGTCTTCGTCGAGGTGGTACGTCCGTCCGTTACTCATACCATTCTGCCGATTGTCCTCTACGGGCAGCTGTTCTTTTTCAATCATTCTATCTACTCCATTACCATGCTTGATCGCCTGAACGCTCACAGGTTAGTCCAGAACAACTTTCACGATCTGACTGGTCTTTCGAGTTCAGGAGAACCAGCTTGCCGGGCCAATGCCACTTGCTGGATCGCCTGTTCTTCGAGTGCTGGCTGTCGCTGTACATGCCCATCTGCGCGTTGCCGATATCCTGGCCACCAGTGGGAGAAGCCCTCGCGCAAGCGCGACACCCAGGACGATTCCCTGGATGGGAGATACATGACATAGAGCGGACAGGATTTCATCGCCATGATTTGTTTAATCGTTTCAGCGCTCAGTAAACTCCCATTCCGACCACGGAGCACAAGGACCACTCCATCGCACTTCAACTGATGTACAAGTATGGAAATGCTCTTTACGACATCGCCTGTAAACACCTCAAAGCGCTCAAGTGGGACGCAATGCTGCAAGGCTTTTTGCTGTACGGCCTCTAAAAAGTCCTTGGATTGTTGGATGTGCTCCAGGCGCGCTCCTTTTCCTCTACCCTGAAGCGTAGTAATCAGAGAGAGGGGAACGAGCGTAGCACGATGGCTTGCCGCCAGGATCACGGCGGCCTCGATGGTATCCATCCCTACCCCGTGTGTGAACGGGAGCAGCAATCTCGTTGTTTTGATCATCTCTTCAGTCTCAGCCTGATAGTACACAAAGACAAGAAACTTTCGTTTTCTCTACCATAGCCGATAGAAGATCAACATGCGCTCAGGAAACAACGAGGGAATCTCAATATTCGCTCAAGATCTGGCTGAATAGTGTGAGATATTTGAATAAAATTCGCGATGATGGCTGATCTCTTATAGATGGCCTGGCCGTTCAAGCCTCTGCTGCGATATGGTAGAATAATACTGATAGGCTTGTTTACTCTTCGCGAATCAGGAGGTCTTCTATGTCCGACAACAAAACGTATTTTGATATTCCCGGAGAAAAATCACGCGAACTGCTGGCGCGCCGCCAGGAGTTTGTAGCGCGGGGTGTTTCCTCCTACATGTCTGTATTTGCAGCAAAGGCCGAAGGGGCCATTATTGAAGATGTCGATGGCAATGGCTATATCGATTTTGCCGGTGGCATCGGTGTTATGAATATCGGGCATAGTCGCCCGGAGGTTGTGCAGGCCATCGCTGAGCAGGCAGCGAAATTTACGCATACCTGTTTTAGCGTGATGATGTATGAGCCGTACATTGATCTTGCTGAGCGCATCGTTAAACTCGCGCCGGGCGATTTTGACAAAAAGGCCATCTTCTTCAACAGTGGCGCTGAAGCGGTTGAGAATGCAGTGAAGATCGCGCGCTATGCTACCAGCAAACCGGCCATCATCACCTTTGATAATGGCTATCATGGCCGCACCTTGATGACCATGACCATGACTTCCAAAGTGAAGCCCTACAAACATCGCTTCGGACCTTTCGCGCCGGAGGTCTACCGCGCGCCGTTTCCCTATCCTTATCGCATGAATATGACACCTCAGGAAGCCTCTGAGTTCTGCATCGCGGAACTTGAGCGCATGTTTGTGGGCGAGGTGGCCGCCGACCAGGTAGCGGCCATCGTGATTGAGCCTGTGCAGGGCGAAGGTGGCTTTATGCCTGCGCCGGCAGGGTTCTTGCGAGCTCTCAAATCCCTCTGCGAAAAGTATGACATCATTTTCATCGCCGACGAGATTCAGTCCGGCTTTTGCCGCACGGGTCGCATGTTTGCCGTCGATCATGATGGGGTTGAGCCAGATTTGATGATAATCGCCAAGTCGATGGCTGCGGGTATGCCCATCAGCGGCGTGGTAGGGCGCGCCGAGATCATGGATGCGCCGCCTCCCGGCACGCTCGGCGGTACTTATAGCGGCAATCCTCTTGCATGCGCAGCAGCGCTGGCCGTGCTCGACCTCTTCGAGGAGCAGGATTACGCGGCTCGTTCACGCGAGATCGGGCATATTGTCACACAGCGTTTCTTGCAACTGCAGCAGCGTTTCCCCCTGGTTGGCGATGTACGTGGACTGGGCGGTATGGCGGCCATGGAACTGGTGAAGGATCGCACAACGAAGGAGCCGGATGCGCATGCCGCCAGTGATGTGCTGGCCGCCGCCCATCGTCGTGGGCTGGTGCTGATTAAAGCAGGCATGTATGATAACGTACTGCGCATCCTGGTCCCGCTAGTCGTCACCGATGAACAACTCAAACAGGGACTGGACATCTTCGAGGATGCGCTTAGCACGGTTGCCGAGGCAGAAGCTATCACCTCGGTCAGCTAACCTGCACCGTTAATCCTGTCAATTCAGCGCATTTCTGCCAGAGTTGCTGCTGTAGCGACTCATCATAGGAGAGCGGTGCCGATTGCTTCGGAACGCTCTTCACAAAGTACTTGCCGCTGACGCCCTCGACATCGGGCGAAGAAGCCAGATAAATGGAAGTTTTGGCCCCCTCTTCCGGGCTGATGCCAAAACGGAAGATGAGTTTTGTTACGAGGCGTGCAGGAAGTGGGAGATCGCGCTGTGCAATGTTGGTTGCTACGAAGCCGGGATGCAGGCAATTGGCCGTCACTCCCGTTCCCTCGAGATGGCGTGCCAGTTCATAGGTGAAAAGCACCTCGGCCAGCTTCGACTGTCCATAGGCGCGCATAGGACGGAAGTGTTTCTCTAATTGCAAATCATCCAGGTTCAAGTAGTTTGCTTCGTGCGCATCCGAGCTGACGTTGACGATACGCGCGGGCGCACTTGCTTTGAGCATGCCGAGCAGCAGGTTGGTAAGCAGGAATGGTGCAAGCAGGTTCACGGCAACGGTCATCTCCATGCCATCGACCGTCACGCGCCGTGTCAAAGAGTAGGCCCCGGCATTATTGATCAGCACATGTAAGCGATCGTAGCGTTGTTTGAAGTCTCGCGCGAGCTGTCGTATAGACTCTTGCGAGGAAAGGTCTGCCAGCAGCAGGTCAATGGACTCATTGCCGCTTTTCGTCTTTATTTCGCGCTGCGCTTCCTCGCCCCTGGCGCGGTCACGACTCACCAGCACCATCGCGGCGCCCATTTGCGCGAGCGCAAGCGCGGTGGCCTTCCCAATACCGGAATTAGCTCCGGTTATCAGACAGGTCTTTCCCTGCATTTGTGAGTTTATTGCTGCCATGATGTAAACCTCTTGTGTTAGAAATTGCCACGCTCAATCATCTCGATAAAGCGTTGTTCCAGTTCGTATGTGCGCGGTCCAGGCTTGCCGCTGCCAATCTTCTCATCGTCAATTTGCACCACCGGCGTAATTTCCTTTGAGGACGAAGTGATGAACGCCTCCCCGGTCTCAGCCAGTTCGTCGAGCAGTATTGGGCGTTCCTCGATGGTAAATCGACCATGCGCGAGCTCAAGTACTACATTGCGCGTGATGCCGGACAAAATTCCATCAAGTGGCGTAACCAGCGTATCACCCCGGAAAATAAAGAAGTTGCTGCGTGTAGCTTCCAGCACATGGCCGCGTTCATTGACGAAGAGTGCATCTGCCGCATCGCGTTTCGCTGCCTCTTTGAGTGCGCGCACTGCAGCCATGTAGTTGGAGGTCTTGGCCTCCGGCACTTCGCGCTGCAGGCGGGTGGTAATCAGCTTGATGCCCCTGGCGAAACGCTGCATGTCGCGCTCACCAAGCGGAGTTATCATTACCGCCAGTGTTGGCTGTCCGGTAGGGGTGATACTATCCTCGCTCTCGCCGCCAGTTACAAGCAGGCGGATTGAGGCGTGTTGGTAGGTATTGCGCTCGATGGTCTCGCGTATCACGTCCGCGATGAATGAGGATGGCCAGGGAATCTCCAGGTCGATCAATACTGCGGAGCGATAAAGACGTTTCAGGTGTTCATGCAGGTGGAATGGACGGCGATCGTAGGTGCGCAGAGATTCGAATGCGCTGTAGCCGCGCAGCACGGCAATATCATTGATAGAAATCACAGCTTCGTGGGGGTGTAGCCAGCGTCCACCTACATACCAGTTTGCATTTGTGTCCATCGCTCCTCCCTTTGCCCTACAATGCCTGCTTTTCTTTCAGCCACGCCACCACTTTCTCAGGCACGCTCATCGTCGATAGGCGGCTCTGGCGTACCAATGCCCAATCATCAAACAGGTGGCTTTCTTTGATTTCGCGCAGGGTGATAGGCCGGGGAAGGCGGCGCACAAAAGCCATATCCACAACCCAGCTTTTGGGTTCGTTGGCATCAGGGCGAGGCTCTGAAACGACGCGAGCTAAGCCGACGATGGCAGCCTCGCTCTGGCTGTGGTAAATGAGCACGTCATCCTCGGGACGCATGGCGCGAATTGCCAGCAGCGCCGCAGCGTTGCGCACACCATCCCACACGGTTACTTTGTCCTGTTCAAGGTTATCGATGGAGTAATGTTCCGGGTCGGTTTTCGCTAAGAAATAAGCCATAACTTTGCTCTTCCCACAACTAACTTGACATTTGTTCGTATATAGGATGTAGTCACAATGAACCGATGCTAAGACTACAGGCAAAGCATAGCACATCGCATCATGCCTTGTGAAGCAAAGCGCGAGTGTTACTCATAAAATCAATGTCTTGAACACACAGAAAGGGAAGGACAATTATGACCCAGACGGATAATCCGAACACCGAGCAGAAATCCAATTACCAGACCTACACTGAGGAATTGCAGGTAATGGGCGAGCAGTTACTCGCCAAAGTCAAAGAACTGGTTCACGAGGGCAACGTGCGCCGCATTATTATCAAGCAGGAGGGCCATGTGATCGCCGAATTCCCCCTCACATTTGGGGTAGTTGGCATGCTGCTGGCTCCCCCGCTGGCGGCTATCGCCGTTATCGGCGCCCTGGTTACGCAGTGTTCCATCGAAGCAGTGCGCACAGAGCCGCCAACCGCCGCCGACTAGGCATTGTTTGCCGTGTCATAACTGGCAAACAAAGTGCTGTGCTTTAATATGCACATTACGAGAGGCCGGGAAATCGACTAGATTCCTGGCCTCTTTGTATAATGCGCGCCAATACTGTGCTGCTTGCTCGTGAAACGTTCTGTATAATTAGGATAAGCTACACCTGAAGCGCGCTATATTCACCAAGATAAGAGAGGAACAGTATTTATGTCTAGAAAGTTCTCCGGTCACGCGGCGACTCGCGCTCGCAGTCGGCGGCAGGCATTACTATTGTCCCTCTTCGGCGTTATCTGCTTACTGGCGGCGTGGCTGCTGCATCCCTCAACCGGCGCCTATCCTATCGGCGTGCTGGTTCTGGGCGCGGGTATGTTCATTGCAGCGCTGTTCAATCCTTATCGCCTGATGGCAGCAGGCTGGCTCGTTTTCCTGCTGGGAATTGCTGTGTTCCTCTTTTTCGGCGGTCACATTCCCGGCAGCCAGGTGTTCCCGGCTTATATCGTTGCCATAGGGGTTGCCCTGCTGGGTATAGCGCTGATGGGGAGGCGCGGCTATATCAAAGCCGGGGCCGTCACTCCCGGCCTGATCGTGCTGATTATCGGCATT
>DATGGW010000064.1:0-10798 GCA_035308345.1 Ktedonobacteraceae bacterium
AGGTTACTCATACCGGGCGCGCGGTGCTTGGTGTGGAAGTGACCAGCGTCGATGCCACGCTTGCCGCGCAGGATAATCTCGCAGTCGATCATGGCGCGCTGATTACCGGCCTCTCGCAGGGGTACCCGGCGGCATCTGCGGGCTTGCAGCAGGGCGACGTAATCGTGCAGATTGATAACCAACCGGTCACTGACACTTCTTCGTTGAGCAATATACTGTTAAGCAAAAACCCGGGTGATAGTGTCTCGGTTCACATTTATCGCGGCAGCCAGCAAATGACTATCAATGTGACGTTGGGCGAGCTGCAAGCGGGGTCGTAGCTCGTAAAGAGACAATTCATCGCGGCCACTCCGCGATTTGTTGCAGGGACGGTCAATGAGGATCGTCCCTGTTATTTTTTGGCTTTGTAATAAATGCTTGACCTGCACGTTATGATTGATGAGGCAAAGATCGATAAATATCAATGAAGTGCTGCGTCAAGCTTCACCCGGCGGGGGCCGGACGCCCACCAGGGGCATCCCTGCGTGTCAGGATGGCCCCCCACTCACATGAAGTTTGACCTGGCAATAGCTTTCATCACCATGGAGAGGAAGAAGCTAGAGGTAATATGCGCCAGGGTCAATTTCGTTCGAGCAAGGCATGGAGACGATCTTCCACGTTGTTTTCTCTCGCACTGGTCTGTCTGTTGCTCTTTCTGACGAGTTGTGGCAGCGCGGAGCAAACAACCCGGTATAAGGCTACACCTACACTATCGAGCAAAGATGCAGCCGCGATTGCGCTCAAGTATGCGCAAGAGCAGGGGGTACTACAGCACATGTATGATGTGAGTGGTTGGATGTGGAATGTATCGCTGCCAGCAAACCGCCTGGTGGTCTACTACGGCAACCCATTCTCGGCAGCTATGGGGCCTATTGGAGCCTACAACGACGATGAGCTGCTGGCGCGGCTGAACCAGCAGACCCAGGCCTACGCTCAACTCGACCCCACTCACCTGGTGATACCCGCGCTCGATTATGTTACGCCTGTGGCGCAGGGCGCGCCCATGGCCGACGGCACCTGGAGAGCGCGTATGCCCGACGATTCGATTGAGCATTATCGCAATCTCGCCAACACCAATCACATGCTTTTCTTCATGGATATGCAGGTCGCGCGCAGCAGCGTGCAGAGCGAAGTAAACGCCGTCTGGCCATTCTTGCAGCAACCAGGAGTTGATCTGGCCCTCGACCCCGAATTTGACCTGACGAGCGGCGGCATACCCGACGTGAATTTAGGCCACATGACGGCAGCAGAAATCAACTGGGTCATCGACAAACTCTCCACCCTCGTGCAAACGCTGAACTTGCCACCCAAAATCCTCATCATTCACCAGTTCCGCATCGAAATGTTACCCGACTGGCAGAACATCCACCTCAAACCCGGCGTAGAAATTGTAACCTGCGTTGATGGATTCGGTACCCCCGGTCAGAAGATTGACGATTACCGTATCTTCGATCAAAGGCAGTTGATCCAGTACGCCGGCTTCAAGCTCTTCTACAAGCTGGATAAGCCGTTGATGTCACCGGGCGATGTGCTGGGGCTGGCGCCGCCGCCGCTGATGGTAATGTATCAGTAAGGCTCAAAAGCGAGTTGGGCGCGAATCCTCCGGCAAAACCGCCATCCCCGCCTCCGTCATCTCTCCATCCCGCAGCAACCGCGCAACTCTTTCTCGATTGGATGTAGACCAGGGGCTTTTAGCGCGGCGCGGTGTGAAGCGGCCCGCGTAAGTATCATTATCAATACCTTTGATTGCGCCATCGATCCAGCCGAAACAGAGCGCCTGCTCTACCGACTCTTCGTAGGTGATGCCGCTTTTACCGGAAGTTTTCTTGTAATAGACCAGCCAAATTTCTTTCTTCGTTTGATGATGCAATTCAAGCCACGCGCGCCACTCAGCAGCAGTGTGGACAAGCAGGGTTTCGCCAATTTCCATCAGAGGTCGCTCACTTACCCGGCGTACAATTGATCCGTTTTCGTTGCCATGATGAAATCGTTGCGATGCAAGCCACCTATCTTGTGCGTCCACCATGTCACCGTCACTTTGCCCCATTCCGTCAGTAGTGCGGGATGATGACCCTCGGCTTCGGCCAGTTCGCCGACTTTGTTGGTGAAAGCCAGCGCATCGACGAAATTGGGGAACGAGAATACCCGTTCAAGATGGTCGATGCCGTCCACCGTGATAATATGCCACGCGGGCACCTGAGGGCTATATTCCGCTTTTTCCGCCTCCGACACTGCCGGTTCGCCCGAGCGACAGGCGACACACTTCATTTGATTGAGTTGCGTCATCGTACTACTCTCCTCCTGTAAAATCCGCTAATATGGTGATTATGATGCCCTCACCACAAACGGCAGCGGCGCCCTGAACTGCCGTCTGGGCTGCAACTGCACCAGCATGGTGGCTTCGCCGGTGCTGGCCCACTCCAACTCGTCTGCGAAGGCGCGCACGCTGCTGAAACGCCTGTCGGGGTCTTTCTCCAGCGCCTTCATGATGACTCGTTCGACTTCCAGCGAGGTATCCAGCCCTTTTCTGCGTATGCGCGGTGGGAGATCGAACAGGTGCTGGCGAGCAATATCGTTGAATGTGCCGGAAAAGGGCCACTCGCCAGTCAGCCACTCGTAAGCCACAACGGCCAGCGCGTACTGATCGCTGTTGCGCTGCGGCTGTCCTTGCAATTGTTCGGGTGCAGCGTACACGACCGTTCCCTCGAAGTCGGATGAGTCCGAATCCCCGCGATTGCCGTCGATGCCGCGGGAGAGCATGGCAACGCCGAAATCGCTGAGCCAGACCTGCTTTTCCGGTCCTAAGAGCATGTTGTGCGGCTTGATGTCTCGATGGATGAGCATTTGATCGTGGACATATTGCAGCGCGCTGCCCACCTGGTTGACGTAGGAGACGACGGTTTGCAGTGGAAGACGTGTATGTTTGGGGTAATATTCGCGCAGCGTCCCATAGGGTGCGTAGTTCATGACCATGAAAGGGGTCAAATCCTCTATGCCCATGTCCAGCACGCGCACAATATGCGGGTGCTCCAATTGCGCCAGCGTACACGCCTGGTCAAGGAACTTGCCCGCGCCCTCACGGATATAGCGCCAGTTGAGGACTTTGATGGCGACAGGTATATTGAGGTCAAGATGTTCCCCATAGTAGACCTCGGCAAATTTGCTGCGCCCAAGCAGACGTCCCAGGCGATACTCGCCCAGTCGCTGCCCTATCCGTTCGCCGACAATCATGGTTGATCCCTCAATCAGGGCGCGATAAATCGGGCCCCTACCGTGCGCATCTTCTTGAAGTTATGGGGGATGTGTCAAGGTGACATCTTATCTGCTTACGATAGTAGCATGTGGCATGCTAACCCGTAAGTTTTGGATGAGCGCGTGGTATAAAAGTACCACTCACCTCGGCGCTACGACTGCGACCAGGACACGGGCAACTCGCTCGTTCCAAGTAGGCGAAAAGTAGCTTTGACCGAACCAAAGCTCAACACATCTCCGTTCTGGAGCGCTTCCGGCTTGTGCGGGGTTAAGGTCGACTCGCCCAGCCGCGTCTTATTTCGACTCTTGAGGTCTTCGAGAGAGAAGGAGTCTTTCTCCAGGTGAATCCGCGCATGCTGGCGCGAGACGGTGTTCGAGGTGTCAAACGGCGTGAGGTCGATATCTGGCGCTATTCCACGGCTTGGATCGACTCGCCCGACAACCACCTGGTTCTCTTTGAGTGCGATGCGTTGCACAACCTGCTCATTCTGCTGAATATCCAGAAATGCGTAGATTTTTGCGCTCTCTGGTGCCACCGACCCGATGCTGAGTTTGGGCATGATGATGGTCTCGTCGCCCACCGCCAGGTCCTGATCTCTGTTCTGCTCGGGTCTGAGCAGGGTCTGCTCGCCTTCTGCCAGATCCTGATCTGTGCCAGGCTGTTCGCTGACGCGCTTTTGCATGAAAGGCAGCGATTGCATCACAACAAGCAGGCTAGCCTCGCGCTCAGGACGCTGCAGCGGGTGGTCAGTGTCAAGCTCCGGCAGCGCCGAAAGCACCCTGCCATTGCGCACGAATAACCTTCTCCAGTTGGACGGATCCAGTGGAATCAGCGCGTGGCGCTGGCGTCGAGCAGCCTCAATAGAGTTAGCGTGCGCATTGGGGTCGGTACCGCTCGCCTTACTGATCTGTTCAATGCGCTGAGCACCGAAGTTGACCGGGGCTGCCTGGCTATATTCCGTCGCGCTCACCTGAAGCCAGCCATGCGTGTCTTCCTTGATGCGATCTGCGAGCCGGCGAATAGCATCAACCGGTGAGGCGCCTGCATCCCGCGCCTGCCAGTATTCGAGGACGCGGGCACTATGCCCAACCATTCCGGTCATCGCCCCGCCACTGGTCAGGAAGTGCCCATTGCCGAAGGAATCACCCGCGACGACACCGTTGGCAGCAATCAGCGCGTCATCTCCGACTCGTTCGATGAGACTGAACAATGTTGGTCCATAGATCATCTGCACTTTCATCAGCTCTTGCCTGGGAATATCCAGGATGTCCGCGGCCTCTTTGATGTAGTAGTCGTAGAGCAATTGCTGGTAGGAGGCGAAGAACTCGGGCGAATCGTGGTCAGAGCCAGCCGGAAGGAGTCCCGACTCGATAGGATCGAAGGTTTTGAAGTCCGGCACCTGCACCAGCACCCATCCCACCTCTGGATCATTCTCATGGCCCACCGCGATCTGTCGCACCCAGTATTCCTTGCCATCCTGGTCGAATGCTGAGGAGATACGCCGGCGCAGGCGGCCACCGACGAGTACTTCGACCAGGCCAGCCAGGAAATCCGCTTGCGCCACCACCTCTCCACGCCCGTCTCCATGATCGACCTTGACATCGTGTTGCTCGAATCCCAGACGTTTCGCGTCAGCACTGCTGAAGCCCTGAGCGATCATAAACAGCTCCGGTACCCCCAGGTCAATGACCTCGCTGCCCGCTACCCGCACGCGGACGAATTGACCCTTGAAGTCGAACTCCTGGAGGGCCTCGATGCGAATGCGCTTGCGCCCATCGGGGCAGGAGATGAATCCCTCGCCCTCACCTGGAACCACGCGGTGGTGAGTGTACAGCCGCACCCGGGGCTTGCTGTTGGTTTCCCGATCATTTCGTTCGATCAGTTCCAGGTAGCGGCGCAGCAATTTCTGGATGGAGGCAGCCTCCGCCTGGAACGTGGACGGGCCATCAAGCACCTCCATCATTGAAGTGCGGATATTGCGAGGATCAGGTCGATCGGGTGGCGTTGGAGGGTTCAATACCGTAATTACCCGGTTCGGCAGGCCATCTCGCCAGCGGTCGTCAATGAATTCAATGTTGTGAATGGTTCCCACGATATGCTGGTCTGAATCGTAACCATCGATGATTTCATCGGCGACGATATCTCCGGCGACGGTGTCCCGGCTGTAAAAACATTCCGCGAGGCGAAAGAGCCGTCCATCCCCCCGGCGTGGCAGGCGCTCCTCGCCGTAGCGTTCGAGCATCAACTGGTCGATCAGGCCAAGTTGGTGATAGAAGTCTTCACGGATGTTCCAATGAACGCCGAGAAACGGGTCGCCGCGCATCTCGACTCCAACCGCCTGGCGGCCCATCGCCACGGTCCACAACATAGACATCATATTCGTCCCGCCCAGACCCAGGGCCAGGAAATCTGGATTGATTATGGCATCATGCATAGCTTCCATTTGTAGCGTGCTCTCCTCATGATTGAGCATACGTTGAGGTCATTAATTTGTCAATAATCCTTTATAATCGGTCGGGTCTGTTTCTTTCGCTTCTTGCTCTCGCACTTGCTTCTGTCGGAATCCAAGGAAGGACAGCAGTGGAGGTGTCATCATTGTTGTTACGACCGCCATCATCACCAGCATCGCGAAGAACGTGGGTGAAATCACACCCAGATCCAGTCCGATGTTGAGCACGATCAACTCGACCAGCCCGCGTGTATTCATCAACGTACCCAGTGTGAGCGACTCTTTCCAGGATTCTCCTAATACTTTGAGGGAGAGTGACCCACCTAGCACCTTACCGAGGCAGGCGACAATCAGTACCAGCCCGCAGAGAAGCCATAAGGCAGGTGAGTTGATCAGCCCGATGTGTGTTCGCAGCCCGTTATAGACGAAGTAGAGGGGCAGGAACAGCAGATTGTTGACCTGATCAATGTACTGCACCTGCTCAATATACACTGTTCTACGCGGCAGGATAATGCCCATCATAAATGCTCCAAACACCGGGTGTATCCCTATCGCATTGGTTGCATAGGCCGATGACAGCAGTAAGACCATCGTGAGCACCATAAGCGCTGGCTTCGATTTCAGGTGCCGGTCGGCAAAGAGCAGCAGCGGGCGTACAACGCCGAGCATGACCCCGACAAAGAACCCAAGAAATGCTATCGTCATCGCCACAGAAGCTGCGCCTGTCGCATGTATGAAGGCAATCAATAACGCCAACAAGCACCAGCCTACAACATCATCTATAGCGGCGCAGACCAGCGCCAGCACTCCAATTCTGGTCGCCAGCATGCCCTTCTCCTCGAGAATGCGTGCAAGCACCGGAAATGCTGTAATGGCCATCGCTGTACCTACTAGCAGCATGAAAGACACCAGGTTGGCCTTTGATCCGGCAAACTCAGGATACAGGAAGAACGCGAATGCCCCACCCAGTGCAAGAGGCAGGAGGACACCGCTCAGCGAGACGACAGCGGCTTTACGGCCCTGCTTCAGCATCGCGTGCGTATCGATATGCGTTCCCAGCGAGAACATATAGAGCACCAGGCCAATATCTCCCAGGGTCTGCAGGGTTGGCAATGCGCTGATCGGGAATATCGATGCTTCGACTCGCGGCAAGACTGCTCCCAGCAGCGTGGGGCCCAGCGCAAGGCCAGCCAGGATTTCACCGATCACCCTCGGTTGGCCAATACATTGACACAGGTAGCCGAACACCTGCACCGCGAGCAATATAACGATCAGCTGTAGAAAAATCTGGCTGGTGAGCATGGCGCCCTCCCTCCTCGCGTAGACTGCTTCAATATCCTGTAGATTGGTCTCTCTGTAAAGACGGTCTCTTGTAAACTGTCTGCTCTATCTAAAGATTACCGTAAAATCACCCGTGAAGATAGGACATAGTTCTCTTTCAGTATATGAAGTGGGTAACTTTTGAAGGAGGATCACCAGAAAAGACTTGACAGGCAAATCGCATTAGTGTATTATACCAATACGTTAATTAACCAATCGGTAAAGTACAATGCTTCGACAAACAAGCTTAGAAGACAATATCTCGACAGACCGGCTGAGCATGATCTTCATGGCGCTGGCAGATCCCACGCGCCGTCGAATACTTGAAATGCTGAGCAAGGGAGATGCCACGGTCAATGAACTGGCAAGACCATTTAGCGTAACTCTGCCTGCCATCTCTAAGCACCTAAAGGTGCTGGAACGTGCTGGCCTGATTTCGCGTGGGCGAAACGCGCAGTGGCGACCCTGCCGGCTAGAGGCGGAAGCGCTCAAGGAAGGAGCAGACTGGATGGATCAATATCGCCAACTATGGGAGGAGAGCCTGAGCAATCTGGAGAGTTATGTACAAAAGCTACAGGCACAGGAAAGAACAGGGAAAGGAGACGAGCAGTGAGCATTGCCATAGAGCAAAGCGACACGGAGCTTACGTTCACCCAGGTTCTCGATGCGCCGCGCGAACTCTTGTTTAAAGTCTTCTCGGAATCCGAGCATGTGAAGCAGTGGTGGGGGCCGGAGGGCTGGATGATGCCGGTCTGCACCATCGACTTTCGGCCTGGCGGTACATGGCTTTACTGTATTCGTAACGCTGATGGCGAAGAACACTGGGCGAAGGCGGTCTACCGCGAAATAGTACTCCCGGAACGTATTGTGTTTACAGACAATATGGTGGATGCCGGGGGCAGTCCAATCGAGGGCTTACCGCCTAAACGTGTAACCGTGACGTTCGACGATGTTGATGGGAAAACCAGGTTGAGGGTGCATGTCCAGCTCGAATCAGCCGCCGATCTCAAGAAGCTCGTGGATATGGGATTTGCGCGGCACTTCCCGGAGACACTCCAACATCTCGAGCAGCATTTGGACGGCGTAAGTAAATAGTAAGCAGATTTCATGAAGGAGGACAGTATGGAAAAAGTAACTTCGAAAGATGGGACACAGATCGCATATGACAGGCAGGGGACAGGGCCAGCGCTGATCCTGGTAGATGGCGCACTTTGCTACCGGTCATTCGGTCCTATGCCGGGGCTGGCTCAACTCCTCGCGCCGCACTTTACAGTCTATTACTACGACCGGCGTGGTCGCGGCGATAGCGGAGACACGAAGCCCTACGCGGTGGAACGCGAGGTTGAAGATATCGAAGCGCTCATTGATGCGCTGACGGGTCGGCTTACATTTGCGGTTTATCCTCCGGTGCGGCCCTCGCTCTTGAATCGGCCATCGAGTTGAATGGCAAAATCAAGAAGCTGGCAATGTATGAAGCTCCCTATGCTGCCGATGCCGCGGCGCAGCCAGCATGGAATGAATACGACAGCAAACTTGCAAAGCTTCTGGCAGAGGATCGCCGGGGCGATGCTGTGGTGCTGTTTATGACGGTGGTTGGGACACCGGCTGAGATGATTGAAGGAATGCTCCAGTCCCCCCCAGTATGGCCCATGTTTGAAGCCGTAGCACCTACTCTGGCTTATGATGCTGCCGTTTTAGGCAAAGGCCATGCAGCGCCGGTTGAGCGAGCGGTAACCGTTAGCATCCCTGCGCTCGTGATGAACGGCGGCGCGAGCTTTCCATTCATGTATGACATCGCGCAGGTCCTCAGCAAAGCTATGCCCAACGCGCAGCTTCGCACGCTGGAGGGTCAGAGGCACGACGTAAACCTGGAAGTTCTCGCCCCTGTGCTGGTGGAATTCTTCGAAGCCTGAGGGAGTGCCTGCTGTTAAAAGCGAGGCAAGAAGTTTGAATGGACTTCCTGCCTCGTGTCAACTGGTTCACTATTTGTTACATCTCGTTGCTCACTTTGTGGGTGTTACGATAGCGTTAATCTGCTCCTGGGTCAACGGTACCCACGGGGAGCTATCGGGATTTGATGTTGCGGCAGCTGGACTCTGTCCCGTATTCCACCATTTTGCCTGGTACGGTACTCCATTAAACAGGACACGGTCGCCAGTGTTATAGATGGACGTGCCAGACCAATTAGGATAGGTGCCAGCGGGTAACGTCGGCTGTGGAATCGGCTTCTCACCAGGCAAGACCGGGCCGATCAATGCCCAGGGCGTTTGCCACTGCTGTAAAACAGGGTTATCTGGAACATCACCTTGCGTCCACCATTTTGCCTGGTAGACATTGTGGTGCCAGACAACTTTGGTCCCTTCAAGATAGACCCCTGTGGGTGACCAGATCTGATACGGACTGGTGGCCGGATTATCTGGTTGCTGAGCAAGTTTTGATATAGTATCTGCCGTCGTCACCAGGCCAGCGCTCAGGAAAATACTTCCATCAAAACCAGCACTAAGGCGATTCGCAAAATCATACGCATCCTGCTGTACACCGCTACAGGCATCAGAGACTATTTGCGTAAATACATAATTAGTGCCACAGGCGATGTCCCGATTCGCCGACCACATCGACATTCGTCCTAGCTTATGAGAGAGCGCAAATTGGTTTAACTCAGTCGCATCAGCGAGGGTGAATACTTCGTCTGGTGTGTCGTTTTGCCCAATCATAGGAGTTGCGCCCATCTTCGTCCAGAGCGTAGCATCATTTAGGTGTACACCTGCTTGCTGATACAAGACGCCAAGTTGATGCTCTGTTTGGATTAAGGCACTTTCCGATGCGCTGGCCATAGTTGCGCCCTTAACAAGGCTAGAGCCGTAATTCATGGTCATGACGTTTACCCCTGCCAGGTCAACGTGGTGCGTCAGTAATTGACTCACTGCGTTCGTGCCATTTTCATCTAACCCTTGAGGCGTAACAGGCAGCGTCACCCATACCGCAAACTGATTACCTGCAGCTCGTCGCTGTGATTGGAGCTGAGCAATAGCAGTGGCTCGCCTGCTGGCTGCGGCAGCATCCGTCAGGCCTGCACCTTCAAGGTCAAGATCGATAGTGTTGATGTTATACTGATTGACTACCGCTTGGTATGCATTGAAAAGCTTGCTTGGATCGGTACAATTGACAGCAAGCTCCTGGTTCTTCTGGCCGCCAAAAGATATAGCCACGCTGCCACCCTGTTGCTGCAAGCGAGCGATACGTCTCTCGAGATCCAGTGAGCCAGTGGCCTGGCTCAACGTATATGCCCCACCCCACGAAGGGGTACACGCATCCATAGGTGACGAGACGATGAAGGAAAGTACGGCATCGCGGTTTGAGGTCGTACCCAATTGTTCAAAGGCAAATGTAGGCGTAGCCGTAACATCGACATAGCTCGCAAACCACGGCTTGTCAGATACGGTTGGCTGACTCGCCTGCCATTGTTGTCGGGCGAAGGCGGTACCGACAGTCAAGCTTACGAGAATGAAGACTGCAAGCATCACTCGCCATGGTGATAGCCTCCGCCGTGGTTCGCTTGAGTATTGCTCATTTGTTGCGCTTGACTTACTCATAATACTAACTGCCTCCTGTCCGGAGCTTGTCTGCGTCCAATCACTACACGCATCTTCTTTGTAGGAAGCGAGCTTACGTCGGAGTCTGGTAACCGTTGCCCATTGATCACGGATCGGTAGGATTCCGCTGCAGTATGCAATACA
>DATGGW010000065.1:0-6532 GCA_035308345.1 Ktedonobacteraceae bacterium
CCGGCATGGCGCGATACTTGCGCTCTTCGAGCACCGCGCGCAGGTGCAGGGGGTTGGCGAGCAGCATATCGGCATCGGTATCGCCGTAGCCGACGTGGAACTGCACGGGCAATTCCTGCCGCGCAGCTTCTTCAAACGTCACGTGCAGGAGGGTATCCAGCAAGGGCTTATGCGTGAGCCTTAGCTGTACAGTCCCTTTTTCTTCGCTCTCGCGCCGCGCCTCAATAAAGGCGGCTTCAACATCAGCGTTATTCCATCTACGAATATTCAGCCCTCCCCGGTAGGCTATGATGCTTTTTAAGGCTACATAGCCATGCCCGCGCACGTCCTGCAGTTCTGAGCGCAGGGCATCGACGACTGCCGACAACTTCTTGTGCCCGGCGACCAGGCGCTGCATGACGAGTTCCACGCGCAGCATGGGAGCGATCCTGCAGCCCGCGGCGCTGGAGAGTTCGGCATCGGACAGCACCAACTCCTGTAGAGGATAGCCTTTATCGAGGAAAAGAACTTCAATATGCGCTGCTTGTAGCAGCCTGGCGACAAGGCTGCGCTCATCGAATTGGCGGCGCGCCGCCAGCACTGCCTCTTCTGTGGGGTTGCATCCGAAGTATGCCGCCATCTCCCTGATCAAGCGGCGGTAGAAAAGCGTGGCTGCCACGTGCTCGCCGCGCATGCCAGGGTCGCTCGATTCGGTGAAGAGACGACGCCATGCAAGTACATCCTCTGGTTCCTGCGTGCGGTAGATGCCGTGGCAGTGATTGTCGGCGACTGGAATGTGCGAAAAATCTATGGGTGTCACTGAGAACCTCCAGGCGAGCTAGAACTTATAGAAGTGGTTGCGAATCTCGAAGTCGCTATCCTGCGCGGCGAATGCCTGCTCCTCGGAACGACGCACCGCCAGGTACGAACGGCTCATCAGGTCGCCCATGGCCTCCAGCAGCAACTGGTCGCGTTGCAGTTCGTCCAGCGCCTCGGCCATGCTGGTTGGCAGGCGGCGAATATGGCTGCGCTCGCGTTCTGCATCACTGAGTTTGCCCGGGTCGTGTTCGCAGGGCGCGCCTGGATCGAGTTGTCGTTTGATGCCATCCAATCCGGCGGCGATCAATCCGCCGAGCGCGATGTAGGGATTGGCGCTGCCATCCACCGATTTTAGCTCCAGGTTATAGGTCTGCTCCTCGCGCCCCCAGAAAGGGGAGACCACGCGCACCGCCGCCTCGCGATTATCAAAGCCCCAGGCCGTGTACGCGGAACTCCACATATGCGGCTGCAACCTGCGGTACGAGTTGTAGCTGGGGCAGGTTAAGGCGATGAGCGCGGGCAGGTGGTCGAGAATACCTGCGATGAAGTAACGCCCAACCTGGCTGAGTCCGCGCGGGTCTTCTGGCTCGTAGAGCATGTTACGCCCACTCTGGCTATCCCAGAGGCTGAAGTGAACGTGGCAGCCGCTGCCAATCCCGTCAGGAAACGGTTTGGGCGCAAAGCTTGCCAGCAGGCCATGCTGCAAGGCTACACCGCGCGCGGTATCGCGGAGCTTGATCTGGTTATCGGCGGCGCGTACCCCTGTCGTATGGCGCACGGAGATTTCTTGCTGTCCGGGTCCGTATTCGTTGATGGCCTGCTCTACGATAATGCCCTGCTCGCCAAGCGCTTTCACGATATCGTGCATGATCTGCGCCGAGAGGTCCAGGCCGATTGAGCTGTAGACGGGGGCCTGATCAAAGGGAATATAAGCGCCATCCTTTTCGCGCGCCAGGTAAAACTCGTTCTCGAACGTGGCTTCTATCCTGATGCCCATTTGCTCGGCCCTGGCCAGCATCTCCTTCAGGAAGGAACGGGGACAGGCGCCCCAGTTCAGGTGATTATGATCCAACTGGTCGCAAATAAGGCTTGCGCTGCCCGGCGTCCAGGGCAGGACGCTGAATGTCTCAGGATCGGGTACCAGGCGGATCTCGCCGACAGGCTCCATGCCCTCGATATCTATGAGTTGTTCGAGCAGGTTCATTGCCATCTGGGCGCGTGTCAGCCCTATGCCCTCGCGCAGCTTGTGCGGCAGGTGCGAAACATGGATCGCCTTGGCGCGCGTCACCCCGCTGTGATCGCAATACAAGAAGCGCGCCAGTAAAACGCCAGCCTCCTGCGCCCGGTTGATCACTTCTGTATGATTCATGGCCCTCAATCCTTCTATTTACAACAGTAAGGACACAATTTATTGCACCCCTATAGCATAACATCTCCACCGTTTGGGCCAAGGGTTTGACCTACATAATATGATGCATCATCAGATGCCAGAAATACAGCGGTCGGTACGACTTCGCGCACTTCGCCAAAACGCCCGATCGGCAGTTCAGCCAGCTTCGCCGCTTTCCATTCCTCGGTCTCACCGGCCAGCAGGTCAGTCATAATAGGGCCAGGAGCTATACCGTTTACGAGAACGTTCCTGGTCGCGACTTCGCGAGCCAGCGCCTTCGTAAAGGCAATCACCCCGCCTTTACTCGCGCAGTAGTGCGCCACCTCGACGCCGCCCAGGTAGCCAAGTTGCGAGGCAATATTGATGATGCGTCCCCATTCCTGCTTGAGCATATGGGGCAGCACAAAATGCGTGCAGAGGAAGGCGCCGCGCAGGTTCACATTGAGCACGCGGTCCCAGTCAGCTACGGGTAAATTCTCTACCAGCGATTGTGTGAAAATGCCCGCGTTGTTTACCAGGATGTCGATATGCCCGAATGCGCTCAGCGCGGCATCCACCATCGCTCGTACCTGCTGCTCATCCGCGACATCGGTCTGGACAAAAAGCGCGTTACGCCCGGCCCCTCGTATAGCCTCGATCACCGGCTTCGCCCTGTCGCTGCTTGCTATATCGGCAACCGCTACATCGGCTCCTTCGCGCGCGAATGCCTCGGCGATGCCACGCCCAATACCGTTCGCCCCACCCGTGACGATGGCGGTCCTGCCAGCTAGCTTGTTCATGGTATGATCTCCTTCTATTGGGAATTTATCGCGCCTGCCAGGTGGCCAGGATATCGTCGGATGAGACGACGTCGAAGCGATGGCGCATCAGGAAGAGCGAGGCTTCGTGCTGGCGTCGATCATCGCTGGCCACGCAATCTTCCGGCAGCACGACGTAATAGTCGTTGAATAGCGCGTCGCGCGCCGTCGATTCGACACAACCCTCCGTTGTGCAACCGGCCATGATGACCGTTTCGATGTTGTTGCTGCGCAGCAGCATATCCAGGTTGGTTCCCCAGAAGCCACTTGAGCGGTACTTGGGTATGACGAGATCCCCAGGCTGCGGCGCCAGCTCCACGATGATCTCCTGTCCAGGCGTGCCGTCTATGGTGTAAAGCAGCGGCTCAGTGACCTCGTGCGACGTCAGGTGGAGCCGCATGTTAAAGCGAATCTGCGCCGGAGATTCGCTCCTGCGACCAGGCAGCACGGTCATCTGGATGTAGATGACCGGAACGCGCGCAGCCCGCGCTCCCGCCACCAGGCGCGCCAGGCGCGGGATCATTGGCGGATACATCGAGAGATCAATGTCCAGCCGACCGAAGGCCCATCCAGGTTTGCAGAAGTCGTTTTGCATGTCCACAACGACCAGCGCAGTGTGACGCGCATCGACCAGTTCCTCGAGCGTGGTGTAAACGAGTTTATTCTCGATTGTGATCATGCTTCTCCACCGGGTTACTAAGAGCCGGCCTCGCCAGCATGATGCGTTGATTCCAGCATCAAGCGGTCTTCCGACAGGCTTTCATCGGCCAGGAAGGAGCCAAGCGCGGTCAGTTTCTCTGGAGACTTTGCCCTGAAGTAGAAGTACACCACTGCGCCAAGGACGATCCAGCCAAGCACGATATACGGAACCAGGTTATACGGGTATGACTGGCCCGGCTGAGCTACCGACCAGAGTGGATAGGCCAACGCAGCAATCCCCAGGATTGGCACTACAATATGAAAGAACCAGTTGCGCTCCGGCAGACTGAAGAAGTAGCGGATCAAGGCGATGTCGCAGAGCATATAGACGATAACAATGGCTATCGTTCCAATTGATCCGGTAAAACCATACGCGCCCGTTGCTCCAGGTCCGAGCCAGGTAGCTGCCGCAAAACCAATTACCAGCGTGAAGATGGTCTGCGCAAAAATGGCGGTGTAGGGCGAGAACCAGCGCGAATGCACAAGGCCCAGTACTCCGGGAAGCACGCGGTCGCGACCCATTGAGAAAATGATGCGTATGGTTGTGTTATGCACGGCGAGGAAGCACGAGAAAATGCCCGTGATTGCAGCAAGATCGATGATCTGTTCCAGCCAGGGAGCATTATTGTGAGCAAGCGTGACGATGGGGTTTGCGTCTTTCAAGAACGCGGCATAGTTGCCAGCATGAACCAGTCCGTAGCCTGCTGTGAGCGCATACATGATAATGACGTAGAATACGCCGACAAAGATGAGCGCTCCGCCGACTGCAAGCGGCACGTTGCGTCGAGGGTTCTTCGTTTCTTCGCCCAATGTCGCAGCTGCGTCGAAGCCAATGAAGGAGAGAATGCCGAAGACGACCCCCAGTCCTACACCCGAGAAGCCGGTTGGGGAGGCGGCAGGCGTAAAGACGCTCAGTGAGTTGCCACTACCGCCCTTTGCGATGGCGATCACGGCCAGCACCAGGAAAACGATTACCTCGATAACGAGAAACGTCAGGTCAACCTGCACCGATGCCTTGATACTACGAATGGAGAGCGCGAAGACGATAGCCATACCGACGAGGCTGAAAATCCACCAGGGAACATTGGCGCCGAAGACCCTGGTAACGTAATCTTGAGCAAATGCGCCCAGCGCGGTAAAGAGACCGGGGGCCAGGATAGCGTAGCCAATCACGAAGAGCCAGCCTGTGAAAAAACCGGCCGTTTTGCCCAGCCCGTAAGTATTGAATGTGTAGAACGAACCCGCTGACGGTAATTTGCGCGCGAACTGGATCACGGAGTTTCCCACCAGCAGACACGCGATAAATGCCAGCAGGAATGAGAGCGGGAGCGCGGCGCCCGCCGATGGTCCAGCCGCCGGCGCATTCAACACCACGGCGATCACAGGAGCCATAGCGGCCGCCGCAAGCGCGATACCATTAGGGACGGTAAGCACGTTTTTCTCAAGACGTTGAACCTTTTGCGATTCGCTGGATGGGGTGACCATGGAAGGATCTGCCATTGTTTCAGCCTCCTCTGTTAGGGACTTCTCAGGTCTGACAGTAAAACGATACACAGCCAGGTGGGGTGGTATGAACCTGATTCCCTGCTCTCAAAGAGGTTTTGTGCGGGGTAGAAATATCAGGTGCATGCATCTAATATATCACATATGTGACTAGATTTTCAATGGTGTTCAAAGCGAGGCGACAAGTGATGGAAGAGATTGCTAATACACAGAGAAGCTGGTAGAGTAATCTCGTCTGTTGTTCATGGATATTACGAAAGAGCTATGAGATGCAGCCGATTTGCCCGAATATTCTCTACATTCATTCTCACGATACGGGCCGCTATGTGCAGCCCTATGGACACGCCGTTGCAACGCCCAATATCCAACGCCTGGCCGAGCAGGGTATATTGTTTCGCAAGGCGTTCTGCGCCGCGCCGACCTGCTCGCCAAGCCGGGCCAGTCTCCTTACAGGTCAGTATGCCCACTGTAACGGGATGCTTGGGCTTGCGCATCGCGGCTTTTCGCTGAACGATTACAGGCAGCACCTGCTTTATACGCTGCGCGAAAAGGGCTATCACTCTACACTGATTGGCGAGGAGCATATTGCGAAAGACCGCAACGCTATTGGCTACGATGATGTCTTGAAGATCGAGGGCTTCCAGTCGAGGATCGTGGCTCCTGCCGCAATCAATGTGCTGAACAATGGACTTGCTCAGCCCTTTCTTCTCTCGGTCGGATTTTTTGAAACGCACCGTGAGTTTATGCAGCCCGGCTCGCCCGGCGATGCCAAATATTCCATGCCCCCGGCCCCTTTGCCAGATACTCCTGAGACTCGTCGCGATATGGGAGCATTCAAAGCGAGCGCCGCCGACCTCGATTGGGGTATCGGCGCAGTGCTGGATGCCCTGGATGCTAACGGCCTTGCCGGCAATACACTGGTGATCTGTACGACCGATCATGGTATTGCTTTTCCACGCATGAAAGCGCATCTGACCGATCATGGTACCGGTGTGATGCTCATCCTGCGCGGGCCGGGAGGCTTTTCGGGTGGGCGAGTTGTGGATGCGCTGGTTTCGCACATCGATATCTTTCCGACTCTCTGCGGTCTGCTTGAGATTGATAACCCACCCTGGCTGCAGGGAACCTCTATGCTGCCCCTGGTGCGGGGTGAAGCTGAGCAGATACACGATGCTATTTTTGCGGAGGTGACCTACCATGCCGCCTACGAACCTATGCGCTCGGTTCGCACCCAGCGCTGGAAGTACATCCGCCGCTTTGATCATCACCCAGGGCCGGTTCTGCCCAATTGCGACGATAGTCCGAGCAAGGATGCGCTTTTGGTGTATGGCTGGCAGGAGCGTCT
>DATGGW010000066.1:0-14879 GCA_035308345.1 Ktedonobacteraceae bacterium
TCTGAGGTTTGGACTGCCCGTCTGTGCTCAACCCACGTGAGCAACTGCAGCAGCCCACTGATACCAAGCATAGGACGTGGAGTAGGTTCTGTCAACGGAAGTGTCTCAGGGGTATTGTGATTGGGTCTTCTCCACCACCCAGCGCCGCGGAAGCACCCGAAACCCTGTGAGCGTGTCGGAGCGCTTGACAATTTCGAGCTCGCAGTGGCAGATCGTTTTGACCCACTCAATGAGTTGACCAGCGTAAGCGCCGTCAGCCCAAATACGAGCGAGACGATTGAAGGGTCCTGGCATCTTTTCATGGACCAACTTGGCCCAATCTCGATCTTGAATCGAGGCGGAGTGAACGACGACGAGCAGTACCAGTCCCAGGGTATCCACAAGGAGGTGGCGCTTGCGACCTTTGACTTTTTTGCCCGCATCATAGCCTCGCTCACCTGCCATCTCGGTCGTCTTGACACTTTGGCTATCCAGACTGGCCGCACTCGGCTGGGGTGACGTCCCTCCGCCATGCGCAATTGCGTTCTGCGGGCGTCATTGATAGTTTGGAAGACGCCACTACGTCGCCAGGTGTGATAGTAGTGGGAAACAGTTCCATACGCTGGGAAGTCACCGGGCAAATTCCGCCAGGTACATCCATTCCGATTGAGATAGAAAATGGCGTTGAGAATTTCCCGCCGGGGGTGTTCGTTGGTGCGCCCCAACGGTTTGGGACCAGGGAGGAGTGGTTCAATCAGTTGCCACTCTCGATCGCTCAGGTCCGTTGTGTATGCTTTTCTCGTCATTTTACCAACTCGCTTACCAATGGGAAAGGGAAGTGAGGCATCCCCAATCCCGGCAGCGGAACCGCCATCCTCTTCTGAATAACGACACGTGTGAAAACTGGCGCACGACCGCTCAACGCCGTTCTGCTAAAGAGTAGCCAGCGCGGCCCGCGCCTCCTGGAGCAGTGGTTTGAGCAGCTCCCCTGGCATCTTGCCCAGATTCTCCAACACCGCCTCAAGGGCACGCGCATAAGCCACTTTCAGCGCCTCCTCTGGCGGCGCATCAATATCCGGCGCTACTCCCGTTCCCTCCCAGTTCGTGCCAGTAAGAGGGTTGATCGCGCGCCAGGCGGGAATAAAAGCCTCGATATGCGGGTGAATCCAGAACGCCTCCATCGGATGCGCTCCCCCTGCCGTGGTTCTTCCGATGAGTGTGGCCCGCTGCAGATGCTTGAGATTATATGCAAACTCTTCAGCAGCTGAAGCGGTATGTGGGCCAATCAACACAGAGACCGGCTTGTGAGGGCCATAGCGCCGACCAGGAACATAGGGCAGCGTCCAGAACTGCTGGGTGCTCTGGGTGATACGCCGGTAAAAATCGTTGAGGTGAACAGGCTCCCCCTCGAAGAGATAGCTCGACAGTAAAGCAATCATGGAGGGCTCTCCCCCGTCGTTGTGGCGCAGATCGATGATGAGCGCGCTACTATAGGCCAGGAAATTCATCGCCGCTACCGCTGTTTCACCGGCAATCTCTGCCGGATAAAAGCTGCGCAGATCGAGATAGCCGATGTTGCCTTGCAGCCTCTCTACCCGCCGGAAGCCAAAGTTTTGGATACTCCCGCTTTCATGCTCGCCGCCCTTGTTGCTTCCGCTCTGGGTACCAAGCTGCCTCTTGGCATGATAGACGAGGAAAAAGTGCTTGTCGTGGCTGATCTCCTGCAGATGTGCCGTGAGGAACAGGCAAAATAACTCAGCAGTATTGAGATGGTCATACTCACCATCATTCAACCGACGCCGCAAGTCTTCCTCTACACGCTGCGCAACATCAGGGAACACATAGTGCTCATGGATTCTCTGAAGAAGGTCTTCGATAACCTCTCCGCGGGTATCTGCGTCAAGCAGAAGCTGCGTCTTCGCCATCCAGTCATGCTCCTGATTCACTCGTTGTAGCACCCTCTCACCTTGAGAGGGGCCCAGTTTCTCCATTGCTGCTTGCGCCACCATCCCTCTGCCCCATTCAAGTACTCTCCAGCTTCCGAGCCCAGAGATCGGTTCGCGTCTAGAGTATAGCACGAGCGCGCGGCCATTGTCAACCTTTTTATCAAAATACATTCCAAATATTATACTAATAATATATATCGTATATTACGAAGGCACTTTAGAGCACCGAGATGACCGAAGGAGTTGCTTGAAAGCAACAGCTACCTATCAGCTCTTCTGTTGCTTCTCTCAGTGGAAGAGATATTTATCATGCCTCACATCACTTTAGGCTCTGTCGTTATTGCTATAGAGAGGCTCAGGAGCATTTGACGGAAAAACATTTTTTTACAAGCTCTTAGACACATAGAATGGACAGACACATCATTTCCTCCTCTTGCACATTGCCCCATAGCCCTTTACAATACAGCTAAAAGGGAGAGAAGCACATGTTCTACATCGGTTGTCCACTGTGGGGCTACAAAGAATGGGGGGGAAACTTTTTCCCGGCACATACACCGGCCAGTGACTTCTTACGCCTGTACAGTAGGCGCCTGTCCGCGGTCGAAGGAAATACGGTTTTCTATGCTCTCCCCTCTGCCGCAACAATAGACCGGTGGAAACAGGAGACACCAGAAACTTTCCGTATCTGTCCCAAAGTCTCCCGCAGCATCAGCCATACGGCAAGCCTCGAAAATAGCCACGACGAAACCTGGCAGTTAATCAAGCGCATGAAGGGGTTGGGCACACGTCTTGGCCCAATGTTTCTGCAATTGCCTCCCGCATTTGGTCCTACTCATCTGACACAGCTTGAAGCATACCTCACATCCTGGCCGCCTGATGTACGTTTGGCGGTAGAAGTGCGGCATCCTGATTTTTATGCTGAGGAACACGCTTCGGCGCTCAATAGCTTGTTAAGGCAACACCATGCCGGGCGTGTCATGATGGATACTCGCCCGATCTATACCGGTCCGGCACAGGAGCAGCAACTCCTCCATGCACGCGAACGAAAACCCAACCTTCCCCTGCAAGTAGAGATAACCACCGACTTCATTTTCCTCCGCTACATCGGCCATCCACGTATGGAAGTCAATGAGTCGTTTTTCCAGGAGTGGGCAAGCCAGTTGGCGCACTGGCTCAGGCAAGGAGTCACCCTCTATGTCTTTTGTCACTGCCCCTTTGAAATCCATTCACCGGATATTTGTGCGGCGCTCTACCAGCGTGTCAGTGAGTTGGTTAAGCTTCCACCCTTACCCTGGGAAAGAGTAGAAGATGAGATTGAGCCTGAACAACCCCGCCTTTTTTGATCTTGATTAAGTTGGAGGAAAAGCGACCCTGATGCAATCGCTGATACTACTGGAATTATCAGCGGTTTTATTGGGCCTGTGTCGAAAGAACCTGGCGCTGGATCAGTTCCTGCAATTGGAGAATGGTATTCCAATTTCTTCCTGTTGCCATGGTTTTCAGCTTTTTCTCAATTAAGGGAAGGGACAGTTTTGAGCGTCCAATGCCATTCGGATAATAGACATACAATTCCTGGCCAACGAGGTAGAGTTCCTCAGGGCCAACATACGTCTTCCGGAGATCTTCCAGTGCCGTGCTTTCTGGACGAGCCGCCAGAAACAGAACGACTACCCACTTTGACTCTTTCATTGGTTGATTCTGGAATGGGTTGTTCGCAATAATCTCTTGTAACTCGGCTGAAGTTCGAAGCATGACTTTCACCTGAAAGCCGAATCTTTGAGCAAAGCCGGCCTCAATTTGCCCGGAGAGTTGAGATACATATGCGTCATCACTGGTAAATATCACGTTTCCTGTCCGGATATAGGTGACGACATTCTTTAATCCCAGGGATTCATGCAGATCTTTGAGTTCATCCATCCGTATCGCCTGGTGACCGCCAACATTGATGCCGCGGAACAGTGACACACACGCAGTCATTTCCATATCTCCTTCATTTTATGGCCTGCTTTTACTCTTTTAGACCGCCGACATCCATTATACCAATCCCCTGATGCAAAGGAAATCCATTGTTGATCAACCAGAACCATTAGTTAGTAAGAAGCCCTGGCAAACACTCCCATGACGTTTGCCAGGACTTCACCAGGAACCAGAGAAGGAGAAGTTAAAATAATAGCGAAGAATATCCGCTCCATAGACTGCTTTGGACGATAAACCCAACCGGCGGTATGGAGCGATCACCGCATACGCCAGGTCGATCGCCATTCCCCCCTCGGCAGCCTGATATATTTGGTACTGCGCTGGCTAGTAGAAAGCGGATTACTTCTGTGTAAGGTATTTTATTGTGAAGGAAACGATCTTCCCTCCATCTGCTCAAAGGCAAAACGCAGCGAAGGCGGAATGGGGTGAGGGCGACCGGTCAGGTAATTGCACCACACCATGACCGACCTTCCAGTAGCAAAGATACGCTCATGCTCGTTTATATCGCGTATCTGGTGCTCCATGACGAAGCTGGTGCGCCCTACCCGTGCTACACGGACGCCCACTTCGGCCTGATCTCCACGAACCAGGGGAAGCTCATAGGTACAAGAAATCTCTTTGACCAACAGGCCGTAGTGTCTCCCATTTGGGTGCGTCTGAATGCGCGGATTGTGCGGCGGGTGTGATACGATACTCTCAACCTCCTGATGTTCCTCGCGTGAAGGCCACTCCTTCAGCCACTTATCCAGCTGATCGAAGTAGTAGCTTCTTGCTTCTTCGAAATAGGTAAAGTAAATGGTATTATTTACATGTGCTAAGGGATCAAGATCGCGAAAGCGAATCTGCAATCGATACCAGCTAGGGAAATGGTCGTCCATGAATCTGTCCACCTTTCAATGGTTGTGTAGTTCATTAAAATAGTATCACAGATCATTACATTGTTTTCACTTAGCTGTACAGACTGATCTAATCGCTTTTCTATGTCGTAGACTAATATGAACCAATTAACAAAGAAGGCTATAATGCAGACACTAGAGGACGGTAATACGGCCGACGAACTAAGCGATGAGGCTCTGCTTAGCGCCATCGCAGGTGGCGCGGTATGGGCTATGGATTCGCTTTACCAACGTTACAGCCGCATCCTCTATTCGCTGGCTTATCGCATGGTAGCCGATCACCAGATTGCCGAGGATCTCCTACAAGATGCTTTTCTCTCCGTCTGGCGGCGCTCTACCTCGTTCTCTCCGCAGGCGGGAGCGGCGCGCAGCTGGCTTATTTCCATCTTACATCACCGCGCTATCGATTACCTGCGCCACGTGCGCAGGCGCTCCAACATTCAGGAATCGCCATTAGATGAGTTAGAACTCGATGAGAGCACCGCCTTTCCCGATGTTTGGGATGAGGCATGGCGTTCCATACAAAGTTCGCAGGTTCGGGCAGCCTTGATGAAAGTTCCCACCGAACAACGCATGGTGATTGAACTCGCCTATTTCCAGGGTTGGACACACACTGAAATCGCCGAAGGAACACAAACGCCCCTGGGAACGGTCAAGGCGCGCATGCGCCTCGGGCTGAACCATCTCAAGCGCGCCCTTGAAGAACAGGGCATCGACGAAATCTAACCTCATCTTGATCTTAATTTTCCCATCTATAAGAGCGTAGAGTCTGAAGAAACTACTTATTGCTTCACTAGCGGCATTATGCTATCATCGCTAAGGCAAACATGATACTTCAAAAGGGGGAAACGAAGCAGGTATGCAATTCACTACGCCAACACAACAACTCACCACCTGCCCGCAATGCGATAATGTTGTGCGCATCGACGCTGAATTTTGCAATATATGTGGAAAACGGCTCCGCCCGGCATCCGCGCCATCTTCAACCTATCACTCCAATGCGCAGCAGGAAGAGGATGACGAAGACGATGACGAAGACGAAGATGACTATCTCGATGAAGACGACGAGGACGAGTCAGGCACGACGGCCCTCGTGGCACATAACACGATTCCAGCGATGTCCCTCCCGCTTTCGGCCAGCGAAATCCTCATTCAACTGCGCCGTTTGCAAGAGCAGACAGGGCAGATGGAACGCTATTTCCCCGCCGACTTGCCGGGGAAAGAACTGAAATTGACTGCCTGGAAAAAACAACTCCAGCGCGCGCTGGCCTGCGTCGAGTTATTTGAACGCCCGCAGTTACAGCAAAGCGAATCGCAGCAACCGCTCAAATTACGCCATCATATTGCCGCAGCCGCTCGCGCCCTCGATTTCACGCGTGAGTATACCGTCAAGCTGATTGGACACGCTGGCGCGGGCAAAAGCACGCTCATGGCGGCCTTAATCGGGAAGGACATCTTTCCACGCCTGGTCGGCGGGGCAGTAACAGGAGTCTGCACGCGCGTTCGCCTGTGCGCCGAGCGCGAGCTTGAAGAGATGCATGCACATTTTCTGACTCGCGCCGCTTTCGACTCCCTCTTGAAAAAGACGCAGCAGAGTATTAAAGAGGCTGTCAACCAGCAGACACGCGAGGCGCTGGCGCTCGAACTGGCAATCTTACTCAAGGCCGGGGAAGCCTATGGCGAGCAGTATCTACGCGATGATCCGGCACACGTCGAGCGCATCCCACGCGCGCGCTGGAAAGAGGAAAGCAGCCGCTATATTGAAGAGCCATCACGCGATAGCGAAGAACCCCGCCTGATTCGCCTGGTCGATTATGTCGAGTACACCGTGCATGGCGGCGCGCATGCGGTATTGCCACCCGGCAGCGTGCTGGTCGATCTACCTGGAGGTTCCGCCGGGCAGTTGCATCACGATACCATCCTGCGCGAAGAATTGAATAATGTAGATGCAGTGATCCTGGTGGTCGGCAACAATCGCTTCGGCGATGATGACCGCACGCAGCGTATCTTCGACATGGTCAGGAAAAAAGTAGTGCAGGGGCGCTCACCTGAAGTGGCCGCGCGTATGGTATTCCTCGCGGTGACCCATTGGGATGAGATCAACTCTGCTGCCAGCCTGGAAAAGGCCCTGGGCAGTTTGCGACCTCTGCTGCGCGACCTGCCCCCCAATTACAGCAGCCACCATAATCGTGGCAGTGGCAACGGCTTTTTCTTTTACCCATTGCGCGCGCTCGACGGCCTGCTTGCTACGCTTGGTATTGAGAAACAAAAACTTGATGCTGACCGGCAGCAGGAGGGACGTGATTATGCTGGGCGTATCCTGAGCGTGTATCCAGAACTGCTCAAGATCGACGCGGCGCTGCCCACCAGCGCAGTAGCGCAAGAGTACCAGAAGGTCTCCGCAAAACAGCATGCCGCGATGCTGCGTTACAGTGGTTTGCCTGAGCTGACCAGGGACCTGCAAACCTTTCTGACCAGCAGCCGCTATGAGGTGCAACTGCGCCAGGCCGAAACGCAACTGGGGATGGCCCTGCAGCAACTGGAAGACTTTTGCTGGGAGCAACTTAGCCAGCACGGCATTCAAAGCCGCGATCTACAAGAGCTGCAACAAGAGATTATTATGCGCCAGAGCAAGCGCGGCGCAACCCGCTTTGAACAGATACAACGGCGCACCAACAGTATGCGTGACGCCTGGAGAGAGGCGCTCAAAGAGTTTGATGCGCTCATGCGCAGCGATAATAACGCCTTCCACCAGGCGCTGCTGACCGCGCATGACCGCGCCTCCAGGCGCATCAAGATTCGCATCTTGCAGGGTCACTTTGACCACTTTATCAAAGTCGGCATGCGTATCCCGGAAGACTCTCCCGCCATGGAGATCGGTAATCGCTGGGTTGATATCGATGGGTGGAATATGATTAAGGAACTGCGCGTCAGCTTTAGCGCCGCCCTGGAACGCGAGATGCAGGAGCCAGCTCGCACACTGGCCGAAGCATTCCTGATATCCATCGCGCACAAAGAGGAAATCGAGGGGTCGCTGGATATCCAGCATGTCGCGCTGGGCGAGTTCGGCGGAGAACTGGACGAGATACAGAAAGCCTATAGCAAGCTGAAACGCGCCATTCGCGATAAAGCGCGTGATGTGTGCCTGTATGTGTCGATGGGCGAACTGTTGAATGAAGAAAAATACGCGCCGACCAAAGATGATCCCGCCGTAGGTGCACTCTACCGCCTGGCAGCTGCGCCGGGCAAACCAGAAGATATTATCCAGCAATCCCGCCAGTTGATGGGACCCATTCTTGACGTGATCTGTGGAAACCTGGCGCAAAGTACCGAACGGCGCATTGCCCATCTCTTCCGCTATGAACTGGATAAGCTGGAGGAGCGGCTGGCATTCGACAGTGATCGTCTGGATGTGCCACCAACCACGCAGCCCGGAGCATTCGCCGATCTGATTAACCGCCTGTACAGCCTGTTAGCTGAGCGTGTCCTGACCTCGAACACGCTGCAAGAGCAACTCGACCAGCTTCAGGCGGAGCGTGAGGTAGATGTTGATTGCTGGATCGAATTGCTCCATGATGCTGAAGCGTTGAAAACCGCCCACAGACAGGCATAAAAAGAACCGGAAAGCAATCTCGAGAGAATCTGCTTTCCGGCTCCTGGATGGCAAGGGAAAGGAAATCCATCCCCTTGCCGTTCCCCCAGTACAATGACCATTGCGCTGAGCCACTATGCGTCCCCCCCAGGACTGCCCCCATGTGGCTTTCCCCCCTGCACACAATGATACTGGCTGGATGGTTGCGGTAAGGTTGACAAGCCGTTGAGAATCGATAAAGATTTATCAGATAAACGGCGATTCTGGTTAAGGAAATCACACGCGCGCCTGCAAGCAGGATAACGAAAAGGATATTTCCACGCAGAATAGCAAACATGATGACGTGCGGGTATTTTTCATCGCCAGGCGATTTTTCGTTGTAACCAGCGTTTTGAATCGTAACAAGTATTTCAATCGCATTTTTCGCGTGAAAAGGTTATTTATCTTCAGGTTGAGAAAAATTAACCTCAATCTGGCAAACCATAACCTCTTTACACTTGATTACTCCCCAATTCACATGTATAATTCTAACAATCGATGTAACTGTTGTTTCAAATAGCGGTGACGGCAAAGATTTAGTTGCATATCCCAGTACAGCGTTTAGAGGTGCTAAATTGGATTATCGTATATCGATCATCGGATTGTTTATCGGCTTCCTGGTCGGCTTGACAGGTATGGGCGGCGGCGCGCTATTAGCCCCAATCATGATCCTTGTTCTCAAAGTTCCACCTATCTTCGCTGTTGGCACAGATAATGCTTATTCGGCGGTCACAAAAACGCTGGGTTCCATCGTGCATATCCGCCAGAAAGATGTAAACCTCAAAATTGCTCTCTGGCTGGCATGCGGCAGTGTTCCCGCAACTATTCTTGGCGTTGGCATTGTGCAATATATTCACAGTCATTACGGAGATGTTATCAACGGCGTGATCGTGCATATCATTGGCTTCACTCTGCTGCTGGTAGCCATCTTGATGGTCGCAAAACCATTAATCATGCGCCGGGTAGAACGCAAGCGATTTGAAGCGGAGAAGCAGGCAGCGTTAGCCAACGAACCCATTCCTGTCGAAAATGTTACTCGCTGGACTACGCGCTATCGCCCCCTGGTGACAGTGTTGATCGGCGCAATCGTTGGCTTGCTGGTTGGTCTTACTTCCGTCGGTAGCGGCACGCTCATCATAGTCGCGCTGGCGTTTATCTTTCCGCGCTTATCCTCGAAAGAACTGGTTGGCACCGACATCTCCCACGCTGTGATGCTGCATATCGCGGCCACAATGGTCTTTTTCAGCGCAGGCACCATCAACTGGCCTATGGTAGGCATGTTATTGATCGGTTCCCTGCCTGGAGTGTTTATCGGCAGCAAGCTCAGCAAATACATCCCTGACCGCATTATGCGTCCAATACTGGCTGTTGCACTGGCGCTTTCCGGTTGGAAACTGATCTAGACATCTTCTCTTACCACACATAGCCATATCTGGCTATATCGATCTTCTTGCGCTTGTCGATTTCTCAAGGTAGACCAGACATGCGCATCATCATGTTCTTCTCCTCTGGTCAATTGTTTAGACCGTCTCCAGGAGAAATACAAGCAATTCACCTGGACGAAAGGACATGACCTTGTCGAGTGATTCATATCGAACACGCCGAACCCGATTCTCCTTGCTGCGTGTTGTAGTTCTTGGGTGCGCCCTGCTGGCATTGATAGCGTTCACGATGGTTGCTTCCCCCGTTCAGCGTGAATCTACCCAACGCAGCCTGGGAGAGCATACGAGCGTAGCTCTAGTCAATGGAGCATCAAAAACCCCTGTTAAGGCGGTATCAAAACAACTGGTACCTGGAACCGTGTTGGGAGTTGCGCTTAATGGGGCATCACCAATTGCAGGTATGCCCTGGGTGAAGCTGGCCTATCCAACGTGCGGCGCCGGTAATCCCAGCGGCGCCGATTTGCAGAACGCTATCCAGAGTTACCATAGCAAGGGCGTGAAAGTGCTGCTGATTTACTGTCAGCCTCAACCGTCGCAACTCTACAACACCACTATGCTGCATGATGCAGCGCAAGCGAGAGCGGACGCCGTCCAATGCGGCAACGAGCAGATGAAAAATGGCAAATACAATAACTATGTATCGCCCGCTAACTTCGCAAAATTCTTTGATCTCTGCCAGGGCGCGATGCATACGGTGAACTCCAGCATTCCCATTGTGCTTGGCGCGCTCGATCCGCATGTCGCCGGTTACGATTACAATCTAATGATGGGGCAGGTGAATTACCTGAATCAAATGCAAGCCGCCATGAATACCCGGGTACATCCTCATGGTAACTGGGCATGGCGCTCGCAAACCCTGGGCATCATCAATAGCTGGCACGATGGTTTTCCCAGCCTCGCCACCAATAATCTGCTCGGGCTATTCACCTTCTGGGCCAACCAGTTCCATGTGAATCTCAACAGCGGCGCTCTGGGGCAACACCTGTGGGTGGTAGAAGACACAGGCTGCTTCAAGGGCTGTGACAACAATATTAACACTAAAGCGAAGGTAGCAATCGCGCACATCATGGCGTTGACCCTCGACACGCAAACCACCATGCGTTACCGCGTGCCATTCTTCTTCTTCAGCGCGCAGGACTTCATCTCACAAGGAGTTTACTGGCCCATCGGCGTGCAGGACGCCAACGGTCATGCGAAACCACTGCGCCAGGATTTGCGCATGGGGAGCAGTTCGCTCGTGCTCAACTGCGGCAAGAGTCATCCCAGAGTAATCGACCAGGTTACATTACTGACTGACCTTTACCGGGGATGCTCGCTGCAAGGAAACTGGTATTCGACCCTGGCACGATGAATCGAACGCGCTAAATTCTGCCCTCGGCCTTTCCTTAGATGGACAGTCCAGCCGCCATTGCTACGCTTAGTTCTTGATTCTGCACTATAGCGGCTGGCCGCGCTTCGATCAATTGTTGGGCCTGAGTCTGGCCCAGGATGCGCCCGGCAACCTGCATTCCCTGCTTGATGGCCGGAGGTCGCCTGCCTGGGCCATGCGCATCCGAGGCGATGCAGTGTATAAGCCCGCGTTTTAAGAGCGACTCGGCGCACTTACGTATGGTTTTGCCCTGCATTCCAGCCAGGCTTCCCGCAGTCAATTGCGTTAGCACTCCCTGCTCGAGTAAAGCCTTCAGCCGGCCGCTATCCTGTTGGATAACATGGTAGCGTTCAGGGTGAGCCAGCATCGGCACGACACCGAACGCACGCAACTCAAAAATAACCCGTTCAGTTTCCGGCAGCCACATTGTGTTCCATAACTCCAGCAGGAGATAACGGCTTCCGTTCAGCGTGGCGAGACGCCCAAGTTGAATATCTTCCACCAGGCCAGGTTTGATCAAGGCTTCATGACCGGCCAGCAGGCGCAGAGGGATGGCACGCCGGTCCAGTTCTAGTTGCAGGTACTGGACACGCCCATAAACCTCGCGGGCGGGAAGTCGCGGGTACTCATCGTTATAATGTGGTGTGGCAACTGCCACGCGCACCCCTTCTTGCACGAGCGTGCGCGCCAATATTAGCGCCTCGTCGAGGTTTGCCGGTCCGTCATCGACGCCGGGCAAAATATGCAGGTGCGTATCAATCATGCTATGGCTCCCTTTTGCGTCTTCCACCTCCATTATACCGATAGCTGCAACTCGTGCCTGAACCGCTTTTGTGTACCTTCATATAATGTTTTTAGATTGTTCGAGAAGCAAAAGGAGAACGAAATGAGCATCAGGTTGGACACACCTCTGGTGAAAAATACACGAGACCTGGTGAGGCGCACGAGCCATGTGATCGCGCACCCGGTGCGCCAGGCGCTGGAGGATTATTTTGTCTTTCCCCGCTCCAACAAAGCAGCGCAGGTGCTGTTGTCGATGCAGTACCGGGAGATGCTTGCGCTGCATCTCCCCATGCCGAAATTCGAAGATGTGGAGTTCCGGGCCTACTCCCAGTTCGGTGAAGATGGCATCCTGCTCTATCTCTTCTCCGTGTTGGGCACGACCAATAAAAAGTGTGCCGAAATATGCGGCGGGGGAGGCTACGATAACACGGCCAACCTGATCATTAATCACGGCTGGAACGGGTTGTTCTTTGATGGAAGCGAAAAGAATATTCGCAGGGGACAGCAGTTCTACGCGCGATGCGCGGACACGAAGGTGTGGCCGCCGAAACTGGTGCAGGCCTGGATTACCGCCGACAACATTAACGGGCTACTTAAGAAGCAGGGTTATACAGGCGAGATCGATTTGCTCTCGCTGGATATGGATGGCGTTGATTACTGGGTCTGGAAGGCGATCGAGTGCATCAGCCCGCGCGTGGTCGTGCTGGAATACAACAATGTATTAGGACCGGAGTTGTCTGTGACCATTCCCTATAATGCGTCCTATGTCAAGGACTTGAATAACGTATCACTGCTACAATTTCACGGGAGAAGGGTGGTCAATACGTTTGTGGGGAAGCAAATCGCAGATAGAATTGATACCTACTACGGGGCTTCACTGACAGCATTTGCCCGACTAAGCAAACAGAAAGGATACCGCCTGGTGGGTAGCGAACGTTTCGGCTACAATGCTTTTTTTGTGAGGTCAGATATTGGTGAGGAGATATTATCCGAGATAACGCCAGCCGAATGCTTCCATCATCCTTTCACGCAGTACGCCTCAGAGGTGCGCAGGCGAACCGTAGCTGATAGGGCCTGGGTCGAAGTGTGATGAAGTGCTAACCGGGTGTCCCTTTCTCTACTTCCTTATCCTGAGCAGGTGTAGTCGATACTGACCGCTGTATCCTGGCTCAATATTTGCGCAAGATGGGCTTGCCGCTTGCTATCCGCCACTACACCTGCGGATGTAAGAGCTATTGCCGCGCAAGAGGGGAGTGCTACTTGTAGATACATCTTCTGTTGGGAACCCGCCTGGTGCTGCATCAAGTAGTGATATTGCCAGCTGTGCCCTACCTCCTGCGCAGCCCCTGCGAAACTCCAGGTAAGCGTAATAGCGCCAGAAAGCGGGTAATTCAACTCGAATTTGCCTCCCCAAAATCTGCGTCCAAAGGCAATGCCGGTGGAATATGGACTCCATCCCTCTTGTGTTTGCAATACACTCCCGGCAGGGACATATACGCGCACAAAATCTTTGTAACGCGTGGAGCCATAGAAGTCGCGGCCTGTCAACCCAGGCTTAGTCCAGGTAAACTTGATCACAGTCCGATGCACCGCGGCGCCTGCTCGATCAATCGTCACCTGGTCGTTCACCGTCGTGGCGAGATATTCATTCGCTTTACTTGGGGTGATATTTGCATCCACCACGAAGATGCCATCACCCACCGGTGATTGAATCGAGTCGTCAACATGGTAAACTTGCAAGAGATTTTCGGCTGCCATAGCATTGAAATAGATTTGCAGATCCTTGGTTTGCAAAGAGTTGGCAAGTATTTCGAACAGTCCCGGCAAAAGAGAACCAGGCAGCGCATGAACACGCGCTAATGCATATTGGCCTAACAACGCAGTAAAGTGCTTACGGTCTGATGAATATCCATCGGATGAGGGAACAGGCTTCAATCCATTCGCTGCCTCCTCTATAAGCTGGTGATAGTGAATAAGATCGATGAGATTCTGCGCTGTAACCGTCTCATGGTACTCTGGAACGGCAATAGGGCCGGTGAGAGCGAGGAAACGTTCCATCAGTTCAGGGGTAATGGCAACGACTCCCGCCAGCGGAAGCGTTCCACCTTCCAGATTATAGAGTATCTCGCCGTTGCGCGCCGATGTTGGGAAATCTGCATCAAGGTTAGAGTCACGCAACCCCCATCCCCACCAGCTTCCTGAGAAGGGGAACCATGAATAGTCGCCAGGAATAGGAACATGGTGTGTACGCTTAGATGAATTATCAAGGAGATAGGTATCTGTCACCTGGGCTGATGTCACCTGTCCACCCCCAAGCGTGACGATCCCGTAGTTACCAATGAATCCCCCACCAGGTCTCAGTTCGGTCGAATCCAGAATCTCGACCAGGTAGTGCGAAGGTGTACCAATCCCAAGCACCTGGGGCAAGACAGAAAATAACCCCGTTGCCTGATCAACCCCTTGCTGGATGAGAGGAAGATACATATGAAACTCACTAATCATCTTGCCCAGGCTCGGATCAAATTGCAGGTCTCCCGGTTGCAGTTGATTCACCAGCCCAACAGCCTGAGCCAACGCCATCTTGATTTGTTGAAGATTCTGTTTCAGTACTGTCAGGTCCGGCATGGTCAACCCTGGAGATTTATTCGAAGAGCCGTGCAAGAGCGATGTAAGAGTGCTTATGATAGTACAACCGGCAAGACCGGCCTGTGCCACATCTAGAGCCATCGGTATGAGATGCTTTGCTGCACGCAAGCGCGACCCAAAAGCAGGGACATCTGTAAGCACGTCTGGTAGGAGATTAACATCGCCATTCAATCGCGCAAAGGTCGCGAGTGCATCCCTAAAATTCTGCTG
>DATGGW010000067.1:0-3701 GCA_035308345.1 Ktedonobacteraceae bacterium
CCTGGACATTAACATTGACAAACTAACACCTGTACCATTAGAATTAGTCTTAACAGGACTCAACTGTATTGCGTGATTGCCTCATCGCCGGGTGCAGAAGGTGCTTGATTGTCTATGGCCGAACAACCCAACAATACACCCGAAATGACGCCAGCCCCAGCGGCGGTATGTGTGGATAAGCTCAGTTTCCGCTACCGTGCTCTTGAAGATGAACCACAAAGCAAACGCACCGCCAATCGCCCAGGAGCAGAACCACTTTCGCAGCCGCGCGCCATCGAAGATATCTCCTTTTCACTGCCTGCAGGAAAACTGATGTTGATTGCCGGGCCGAGCGGCTGCGGCAAAAGCACGCTGCTGAAATGTCTCAATGGACTCATCCCCAACAGCTATAAAGGAGCGCTTAGCGGCGAGATACAGCTGCATGGGCGCGCGACGAAAGGGCTTTCGCTGCGTGACCTTGCGCGCACAGTGGGTACCATGCTGCAAGACCCCGATAAGCAGATTATCGGCAGCACGGTTGAGCAAGAAGTCGCTTTCGGCATGGAAAACCTGGGAGTGCCGCGCAAAGAGATGCTCCAGCGCATTACGGAGGTGCTCAAACAACTGAATCTGGAACATTACCAGGAGCAGGCTACCTTCGCGCTCTCTGGCGGCCAGCGGCAGCAGGTGGCGGCCGCCGGGCTGCTGGTGATGGAGCCTTCGATCTTCCTGTTCGATGAACCGTTCGCCAACCTGGACTCACGGGCTGTAGATGAACTGGAGGGGCTGATAACCCGTTTGCTGGCAAGGGGCAGTACCGTGCTCATCGTCGAGCATCGCGTCGAGGAAGCCTTACGCCTCAAGCCGGATAAAGTCCTACTCATGCGCGATGGACGACAGGTATTCTTCGGCGATGCACATCAATTTCTGGACATTGCCGATCCGACACAGGTAAAACTGCCTGTCGAATCTACCCTGCGCACACTCAGCGACCCCACACAGGCGCGGCAGGCGCTGCTGCAACCTATTATGACCAGGCGTGGAGATGAAGCAGCTTCACACGAGCCAGTTCTAGCTTTTGAAGATGTACATTACCGTTATGGCGCAAATTCGGAAGAGATCTTGCACGGCATCACTTGCCAGATACGTCAGGGAGAGACCGTCGCCCTGCTGGGGCCTAACGGCTCAGGCAAGACAACACTGGTCAAGCAGGCGCTTGGCTTGTTGCGACCGACTAAAGGCTCAGTGCGTATATTTGGCGAAGACGCCCGCAATCTGAGCGTTGCACAGCTGGCCGCGCGCATCGGCTACGTTTTCCAGAGTCCCGGCGCCATGCTTTTCGCGCCCTCGGTGCGCAAAGAGCTGAGCTTTGGGCCAGAAAACTTGCGTTTCGCACCCGAAAAGATCACCGGTACTGTAGACCAGGCAGAAAAGGCCCTGAACATCACGGAATTTGATAAGCGCTCGCCATTCTCTCTCAGCTTTGGCCAGCAGAAGCGCGTGGCTATCGCTTCTGTGCTGTCTATGCAGGGAAAAATCTTGCTGCTGGACGAGCCAACGGCTGGACAGGATTACCGCTCCTACATTTCCTTCATGGAATATTTGCGCAGCCTGCCGGAACTCGACGTTCTATTTATCATCACACACGATCTCGATCTCGCGCTGCGTTTTACGCAGCGAGTCTTACTGCTGAAAGAAGGCAAGCTGGTAGGAGATGGGTCACCATTGGAGGTGTTATCCAACCCGGCGTTGTTAGATGAATGCAACCTGCGCCCTACTTCATTGTTACACTACTTACTTGCCGAACAGAACGCCGTGGCATAGACAGTCCTGGCGACGAAAGGAGGTGAGAATCGCACAAGTTTCTCATGCACACCTGTAACCCGTTATGTCTGTTGACTCACAGGAAGGAGTTTAATTCATGGCCGAACAAGAAGAGAACCAGCAACCTAAAATAATAGGTGTCGTACGTGAAACCTATATTCGAGAAACGGTAGTTGGTCCTACATCTACAGAAAGGACTTTACCTGTATCTTCGGAAAGGGTTTTAACAGAAGCCCCACAGGAATCTCTGACTTCGAAAATCTGGGGCCTCGGTGTACGCCAGGTGGTGTACATGGCGCTGGGCGCTGCGCTTTACGGCGGTTTGAGTTACCTCACCAATATCCTGCAACTCCCTGCAACCAGCAACGTCTCATTTCGTCCCGGTATCGTCATCCCTCTATTCTTCGGAGCCGTTTTTGGACCCTGGGTTGGCCTATTCACAGGAGGCGTAGGTAACTTCCTGGGCGACTATATCTCCGGCTATGGCGTCTACTGGAACTGGGATGTGGGCAACGGCCTGATTGGTTTGATCGCTGGCCTTGCCCTATACTTCACATGGGGACGCTACTACAAAGTTGCCAACATTGTTACCGCAGAAATCTTCGGCATTGTTGCCGTCCTGGTTGGTATTGGCTTTGCCGCTTATAGTGACATCTGGGTCTCAAAATACAACTTTGCCGCAGCCTCCGGGAACTTTGTTCCCGCGGCCCTGTCCGACCTTGTTAACGGGATAATCCTGCTGCCCATCCTGCTCGTAGCTTATAATGCGGCGACCAGGCGCATGGGGCGCGGCTAGTCCGCTAAGTAGAACTGGACTGGCGAGGCGAAGGCTAAGCAAGGCTGCGCTTCGCCGGTCGCACTCATTCCAATTTTGTGAGAATATCATGCTGATCAATTTTCCCTATATCCGGCGAGACTCGCCCATACATCGCCTCGATGCGCGCGCCAAGTTCGTCTTGCTATTGACTTACGGATTTGCGATGGCCCAGACATCCAACTTCTGGGTGATGCTGGCCGGATTTGTCATCTCAGCATTTTATTATAGGCAGGCCCATCTCAAATGGAGAGAAACAAGACGCGCCTGGTATCTGATTATCGCGCTGAATGTGATGCTTATCTTCGTCAACTATTTCCTCTCAGGCGGTGCTGTCGTTCAAGGCGTCGATCTCACTCACCAGCATGTGCTCACATATTTGCCATTTCTGGGACTCAAAGGACACTTTCCTTTCATTGGCCCTTCTCCCTTGCTTATCAGCGTAGAGAGCATCACTTTTATGATTACACAGGGTTTGCGCAATTTCAGCATCGCTTTACTTGCTATTCCTATCCCCTACACTACCGAACCGAGCGAAATAGGCGTCGCCTTCAAAGGTATGGGGCTGCCAGATAAAATCGCATACGCAGTTGATCTTTCATTTCGCTTTTTACCGACGGTCGCGCGCGATTTTGGTACGACGCTTGACGCGCAGCGGGCGCGTGGCTTCGAGATCGACAAGCTGCGCGGCGGCATTTTCGCTAAGATCGCACGCCTGGCTCCTATGGTTGTGCCGGTGGTAATTGGTTCCATCATCGGCGCAGAAGACATTATCAACGCGATGGAACTACGCTGCTTCGGAGTTGGCAAACGCACATGGTTCACCAAATTACACGCCAGACCAATCGATAAAGTCATCATCTCCCTGAGTATTGCTTTCTTCCTTGCCCTAACTCTGCTCGATATTCTTGGCAATTACTATACGCAGGGGTTCTTGCATGTGCTGCATGTGCAAGGCATACCCAGCTTTCTGTCTCCATAACGATGCAGCCTCGTATAATTGAGCTATCGGCACCGGAGTGGGAGTGAGGTCGAGACTCAGCCTTGCGGACCGACCGCGTTCAACAGACAGACCCCTCCCGCT
>DATGGW010000068.1:0-18098 GCA_035308345.1 Ktedonobacteraceae bacterium
GATTCGTTCGGCTTATCGCAAGATGGCGCGTCAATACCACCCTGATGTCAATCCAGGTGACAAGGCCGCTGAGGAGAAGTTTAAGGAAATCAACGAGGCCAACGAAGTGCTTTCCGATGCTGAGAAACGCAAGAAATACGACGAATTGAGCGAGTATTACCAGCAATATGGGAGTATGCCCGGTGCATCTGGCGGTGGCCCCGCTGGTACGGGCGGTGTGCGCTATGAGTATCGTACTGTTGACCCGGAAGATTTGAATGATCTATTTGGCGGGCAATCTCCATTCTCTGACTTCTTTGAGCAGTTCTTTGGCTCGGATTTTTCTGGCACGGGCGGCTCAGGCTTCTCTAATAGTGGTGGTCGCACAAGAACGGCGGGTCGCACGCGCCAGCGCGCTGCCGTAGGACAGGATATAGAGTCCGCTATTGAGGTGACGCTGGCGGAAGCCTATAGCGGAGCTACGCGTGTCCTGGAACTGACGGATGTCGATGGCAGTACGAAACGTCTCGAAGTGAAGATTCCTGCCGGAGTGGACGAGGGTTCGCGCATCCGTATCGCGGGTCAGGGCGGTCAAGGCACAGCGGGGCGCGGCAATCTCTACTTGCGCATACATATTGCGCCAGATGAGCGCTTTACGCGCGAGGGAACGACGCTGCGCATGACCATCGAGGTGCCATTGGCGACCGCTATGCTTGGCGGTGAGGTGCATGTATCAACGCCGGATGGACGTAAGCTCGCGCTGCGTATCCCGCCGCAAACAGACAATGGTAAAGCGTTTCGCCTGCGCGGTCAGGGCATGCCGCCCCTGGGGCAGCCAGACAAACGCGGTGATCTCTATGCCGAGATCTCGGTGGTGTTGCCCACGCATTTGAACGACGAGCAGCGCAAACTCTTTGAAGCGTTCGCGCGCTCGATGGGGTATGCGCACTAAGGTTACTCCGCCTGCTTTGGGGGCGGTGGTCGTCCCGGCAGCCACCAATTCCAGCGACCGAGCAGGCGCATCGTCGCGGGTACCAGCAGCGTCCTGATGATCGTTGCATCCACCAGCACGGCAAGCGACATGCCCAGGCCGATCTCCTTTGTCACCAGGATGGAGGTGAAGGTGAAGGCGCCCGTGACGATCACGAAGAGCAGGGTTGCATTGGTAATCACTCCTCCCGTTTTTTCCAGGCCGCGCGCGACGGCGTAGCGGTTATTGTGCGTGCGCAGCCACTCCTCCTGGATGCGACTGAGCAGGAATACTTCGTAGTCCATCGAGAGACCGAAGAGGATACAGAACAGCAGGATAGGAGTGATGCTGTCCAGGTAGCCATTCGCGGTGAAGTCCAGCGCATTACTGAAATGGCCCCATTGGAAGACGAACACCAGCACACCAAAACAGGCACCCACCGATAGGACGTTCATGAGGATGGCTTTCAAGGGCAGGAAGAGCGAACGGAACATCAAGAGCAGCAATACATATGTCGCGCCCAGAATAAAGAGAATGCTAAATGGGAATTTTCCATACAGGTAGCGGTCGAAATCCAGGTCGTTTGCCTGTTCTCCGCCTACCAGCACGGTCAGCCCCTGGCCCGCTGCTTTGTCACCGGCGCGCAGGTCGTCGATGAGCGCATTGCCCTGGCTGCTATCGAGTTTCGCATCCGTCGCGGCGCTGATGAGGGTGATGTTGCTGTTGGTAGTTGAGGTGACAAGTTGCGCGATGGCTGGATTCTGTTTGTATGCCCCCGTGCCGTAGAGCATTGCCAGTTCTTGTGCGGTCGGCGCAGATGCACCCTGTAAAGGCGGCAATTGCATCAGGCTGATTACGCCTGTTACGTGCGGCTGTTTTGCGATCCAACGCGACAGGTTATTCAGCTTTGCCAGGTTATCGGTGGTGAGTATGCTTGAACCCCGCGGCGCCTGCGCGATGATTGAGACAATATTTGTATTAGTTTCTGGGAATTGGGCATACAAGATGTCGATGCTCTGACGTGCTTCCACGTTCGTGGGTAGATAAGAGACGGTTGGCGTGCCAAGCTCGATAGAGAAGATGGGCCAGCCCAGGCCGATGAGCAGGGCCGAGACTGCCAGAATGATGAGCACGGGTCGTCGCATGACGGCCTCGGCCCAGCTTTGCCAGAAGCTCCGGCGCTGTTTGTCGCCTTTCTCATTGCTAGCTTCTGCCTGTGGGTGCGGCGCGGTTAAACGGCTGATATAGGGGATGCGTAGGGCGTTGATGCGAGGGCCAAGCACGCTGAGCAGCGCGGGCAGCAGTGTGAGCGCTGCCAGCATCGATGTGGCGACGACCACTGCGCCGCCGATGCCGAGCGAGGTCGTCAATTTAACACGGATCAACAGCAGACCCGCGAAACCGATCATCACGATCAATCCACTAAACATGATGGCTTCGCCCGACGTGGCGATTGTCCAACCGAGGGCTTCTGTTACACTGCGTCCGCTCGCCAACTCGTCGCGGAAACGGCGCGTCATGAAGAGACTGTAGTCGATTGAGATACCCAGGCCGATAATCGAAACAATGTTCAGCACGAAGATGCTCATCGATATGTGCAAGGCGATGCCATAAATGATCGCCAGGGCTATGGGCACGGCGACTATGGCCAGCAGTAAGGGCATAGCCGCGGCAACCAGCGTACCGAAGACGACTAACAGGACGAGCAGCGCAATGGGCAGCGCGGTAAATTCGGCGCGTTCAACGTCTGATGTGCTGAGGCTGGTAAATTCATTGTCCACGACAGGGTCGCCGGTCAGGTAGGCATGTGCAGCGCCGGCAGCGCTTCCCGCCGGCAGAAGCTTGCGAAAATCGCTTAACTGATCTCCACCTGGATAGATGCTCAAGTTGACCGTCACATATATCGTGCGTCCATCCAGACCAGCATTGCTCTGGCTCATCGCGGTAGTGTAACGATATCCGCGCGCGCGGCTCATGAAATTGTTCACTTCCTGCTGGTATGCCGGATCGCTTACGGGTGTGTGATCAGATCGAAATACAACCAGAAGCTGGGCTGCGGGATGAGGCAGCTTAGCGGCGATAATATTGTCCACTTGCGCCGACTCGCTGGCATTGTAGGAGTAGCCGCCGCCATTCAAGGCATCACCAATTTTTCTCGTGAATGGAATACAGCAAGCAAGCATGATCACCCAGAACGCTATGACGAACCAGCGAAAGCGATAGACGTGGCGGCCATACGCCAGTCCCAGGCGATAAAGCTTGTGAGTTTCAAGCGGACGTTCAGGTGTGGATGTTGGAGAGGTGAATTGCTCCTCTTTTTGCTCTTGTATCCGCATGTATCTAGTCTTCCTGCTTCAATCCATCCAGCATTAAACGTATCGCGGCTTCCCCCAGAGAAGCCCATTCTATCGCCTCAGGGTCGATTAACCAGCGCACGATCAAGCCCTCGAATACAGCGTCGAGGGCTGTAGCCGCCGCCAGCGGGTTGACGGGACGAAATTCTCCCCGTTCAATCCCTTGCTGGATCAATGCAACCAGCAAATCATGAAAGTTCTGAAAATACGCTTTGATAAACTGGCGCACCCCCTCCTGGTGTAAGGCAGCCGCGTAAAACTCAAATAAGATAGTTACCATGCCGGACATTTCTTGTAGACCTTGAATACGGTCTCGGATGAGCTGTTGCAAACGTTCACTTACCGTCCCATCTGCTGTGAGCAGTCCCTCGACCAGTTCAATGTCCGTCGCGAACAGCCTTTGCGAAATGGCGGTAATGATCTCTTCTTTGCTTTTGAAATACCAGTAGAGGGTGCCTTTGCTCAGCCCTGACTCCTGTACGATATCGTCCATACGAGCCTCGTGAAAACCCTGCCTGGCGAAAACCGCCATAGCCGCGTCCAATATCTGATGCTTGCGCGCTTCACTTACATCCTGTCGTGGCATACTTACACTTTTTACCTTTTAGGCCAGGTTCAAATGAACGTGACAGTTCCTCAGCAACAGAAAGGTCCAGCGCTGTCATACTGAGCCATTCACTTCGCTCAAGGGTAAACTCCGCGAAGGATCAGCGCAGCGAAGCATCTGTCTCGCCGGGCACAGAGATGCTTCGCTGCGCTCAGCATGACACTGGATGACCGTTCAAACTGTCAAGGACTCGTCTTCACCATTGAACCTTGCCTTAACATTACTAGACTGACCAGTCAGTCTAGTATAGAGATAGCATATTGTAGAGAGATAAGTCAAGGGTTTTCTTAGAGAAGTTGTCTTATGTAAGACGCATTGAAAATCTTCTCTACGTGCTAAGCCCAACAATATATTCTGGCCTTAAATGTGCATAGATGGGTTGGAATACGATAAATTTGCCATATTCTGAATGAAGCCTGAATTAAGGGAGAGTAAAGTGTGCAGGTGTATACTGGTATTGTGGTGGGTGATGGTCGTCAGGGTGCCAATTTGTTCTGATGAGTGGTGCTCCAGGATAGACCTGTAGAGTTATACTCCGGGCACGCTGTTGCAGCTTATGCTCCAGCGTGGACTGTTGCAGTGTTACTCCGGGTATATCGACTGTCGAGCGCGCTCAGGACAAACTTCGATCATCGCCGCCACGAAAAAGCCCGCCGCCAGATTCTTCCAGTCCTCCTCCCCTTTCGCGACAACGATAGATCTCCTGCCATGCTCGTCAGGTAAGCTTGATATATTCCTTTTGCTCATGCGCTGATTTAAGCCAATCAACAAGGAAGTGGACATCGTATATTCATAAGTGGACCGTCCCAGTTCACCTTTTATAGGTGGACTGGGACGGTAGCTTACTGGCAGCAGATTCTTAGCGCAGAATACTGGCATAAGTATGTATCATGGCCTGCCTTGTTGCTGTATGTGAATCCTGGTTACTGGATACACCGCACGTAGTGTTATCTTTCACGGTCACGTTCACGGCATACTGAATATCGATCTGGTACAGGTAAGGCTGAGTGGTAGTAGGAGTGTAACCGACACCGCACATTTTATTGTCAATGATGCGGTCGCCATTCCCTTGATCTGAAATGGCCGCCTGATACGCAAAAGTACCTGCTCCGGTAGTATTGGTCACCGCATCGTCACTACTGGTATTCCTGGCCATATAATTGTTGGTTGGATGTGTTGGCCACAGGCAGTTGCCGGGATTATTTGGATCAACATCCAGGTTGGACGACCAGACACCCACATCATTATTCGTCACGGTGTTACCGGTAATATTCGTTTTGACTTGAAGTGCTTCACTGTAGCACGATCCTCCGAACAAAAGGATGCCGCCAGAGGATGCACCACCCGGTCCAGTATAGGAGTTATTACTCACATTGTTATTCGTAATACTCCCTTTCGCACCCGCGCCAAGTTCAATACCGTTTTGGGCAATGAAATTAACCGGTCCCAGTCCGATCACAGTATTACCCGTGATCTGAGCGGAGTCCCCAAGTCCGGTGACAGCAATTCCACCCTTCTGGTAACGGGTCACCCGATTGTTGGTGATCGAACCGGTTGCTCCACTATTGTAAGCGAAGTAAATGCCGACTCCATGCTGGGTGCCATTGAACGGCATCTCGCCGATATCATGGATAAACGAATGCTTGATGGTTACTTTCCCACCATTGTTGACTACACCGAAGTAGTTGGCTCCATAGATTTCAGAGTTAGAGATGGTTCCCTTTGCGCCGGGACTGTAGTACACGCCGATATTGCAGGGGCTTGCATTAAGTACGGCAGTATAAGTGCCGGGCGGATCGATCACTGCCGCGGTCAGGTTAATAGCATCTCGAAAGAAACCAGTTGGCGTGCAGACAGTAGCAGCTCTAGCGCCAATGACAAGAACCATGCCAAAACAGGCAGCGCCCACTAACGCAGCGGCTGGGATTAAAGCCGCCAGAGCATAGAAGAGTTTCCTCATGAAATACCTCACTTCATAGCAATAAACTTACAAGCTGGAAAAGGTTCGCATTAAACGACATCAGAAAAATCGATTGTACCTCATCGATATTAATATAGCACCACTTATATAATGACGTCAATGAAAAAAAATCAATAAATCACCAAATGAAAACATTGTAATCAATAAATACATATTTGAAATATAATGAAATACAAAGGAATATAATAGATATAGAAGAAACAAAATGATACATTTTCTTACTCGCTGCTTTACATTGCTTTGTTTTGGATTTTAGCCTGGCAGACCGTTCCTGCTTTGGTGATGCCAGAGTAGTGACGCCAAGTGATGCTTCCAGTCATGCAGTAAAAAATGAATACCTGGGTATCTACAGGTAATCTGGCGACGCCTGCAAGTTTTGTTGACACAAGCCAATTGCCGGGAGGCGCATTCTATGATACTTTTGCAACCGCGGATGCAAAGTATGGCAGCGATGCGGTAACTGGTATCCAGGTGGTTGCGGACGGCGAATGGTTCTTTACTAGTGGGCAGCAGACTGTCCTGGTGGATAATGTCATGATCAATAATAAGACCTATGGCTTTGAGCATGCCAATGATTAATCGCGTTCAGTTCCACCAATAGGCGACCGCAAGGTAGCTCCGCGCCGCTGCCAGGGCGACCGCAAGGGTACGCCCCTACCCTGTACGAACGGATGCCCACCCTGACAGGGTAGGGGCGTGGGCTTGGCCCCATCCCCTGGGGTAGCGTGGGGTATGGTCATGCATCGCAATTGGAAATCCCCTTAAGTTGGTGGGCATGGGGCGAACCTGGACCTCAGCTTCTTTCTCTACTATGCCGGTTGCTTTCTTTACAAAGCGTCCACTTTCACTTCATTCTCAACATCTTCTTCGACTTCGATCTCAGGCCCGGCGGGTTCGCGGATATCGATGGCTAGCCTGCCCTCGTCGGCGCTGACATGCACGGTAGCTTGTTCCGGGATGTTGCCGAGCAGGATGCGCAGGCTCAGGGGGACGGTGAGCATTTTTTCGATGACGCGGCGCAGGGGGCGCGCGCCCTGGGTCTGGCTGAAGCCTTCTTTGCAGAGCAGGTTGATGGCGCTGTCGTCGGCATCCAGCGTCAGTCCCTGTTCCAGCAGACGCGCTGCCAGTTCGTTCATCTGCAGGCGAGTGATGGCGCGCGCCTGTTCCACGCCAAGGGGTTGGAAGATAACCACCTCGTCGATACGGTTAAGGAACTCAGGGCGGAAGGTCTGGCGCAGGCGTTCCATGAGACGGTCGCGTTGTGACTCCTCCATGGCCCCTTTGCCTGCGCGGAATCCGCTGGGCATGGAGCGGCCAAGCATGTCGGTGCCGACGTTGGATGTCATAATCCAGATGGCGTGCTGCGCGTCTACAGTGTGACCCTGGGCGTCGGTCAGACGGCCAGCGTCGAACACTTGCAGGAAGAGATCGAACACTTCTGGATGGGCTTTTTCCACTTCGTCGAGCAGCACGACGCAGTGCGGCCTGCGGCGTAATTTGCCCGTCAATTGGCCTTCCTGGTCGTGTCCAATGTAGCCAGGAGGCGCACCGATCATGCGCGAAACGGCGTGCTTCTCCATGTATTCAGACATGTCAACGCGTATCAGATGCTCATCGGAGCCGAAGACTTCAGCCGCTAGCGCGCGTGCAAGCTCGGTTTTGCCAACACCCGTCGGGCCTAAGAAGATGAATACGCCGGAGGGGCGATTGTGCTGCTTGAGGCCGGCGCGCGCAACCTGGATGGCCTGAGTGACACGCGCGATAGCTTCGTCCTGGCCGATGACGCGCCGCTTGAGCAGGGCCTCCAGGTTGAGCAGGCGATCGCGCTCTTCGCGGCCAGGCGCGCGCACGGGTATGCCGGTGCGATGTGAGATGACTTCCGCAATCATCGACGGGGTGATCACCGTTTGCTCGGCGAAGGCATCATCCAGGTCGTCCAGGTCATTGAGGTTATCCTGATCATGCGCATTATCATCTTCGGCCAGGTACACACGCGCCTGCGAGCAAGCCTCGTCCAGCACGCTGCATGCTTTGTCCGGCAGGCGTAAATTGGGAAGATATTGGGCGGAAAGATGCACTGCCGCGAAGAGGGTTTCTTTGGTAATGCTGACATGGTGATGCTGTTCGTACAGGTCGCGCATGCCCGTCAATATAGCCAGGGCCTCATCGACCGAGGGTTCCTCGATCATGATAGGGCGCAGGCGGCGTTCCATGGCGGCGTCTTTCTCGATGGTGCGATATTCCTGCGGGGTCGTCGCTCCTATACAGCGCAGTCGTCCGCCGGCAAGCGCGGGTTTGAGAATGCCCGCCGCGTCAATGCTGCCATCGGTGGCGCGGCCTGTGCCGATCAAAAGGTGCATTTCGTCGATAAACAGGATGATATCGCCGCTGCCCTCCGCCTCTTCCAGCACCTTCAGCAGCCGCTCTTCAAATTCGCCCCGGTACTTAGTGCCCGCGACGAGCGAACTGGCAGAGAGTTCAATCAGGCGTTTGCCGCGCAATTCGGGTGGCACTTTGCCATCGACGATGCGCTGGGCCAGCCCCATGACGATGGTTGTTTTCCCCACGCCCGAATCACCGATCAAAATGGGGTTGTTACGATCTTTGAGCATCAGCGTCTGGATAAGCAGGCGCATCTCTTTTTCGCGCCCGATGAGCGGCTGTAATTCCTTCATGCTGGCCTGCTTCGTCAGGTCGCGCCCCAGGCGTTCCAGCGTCGAGTTGCCACTTTTGATGCTGCCTTCGGGGCTGATACCGACCGGTAACTCTATAGGGGCGGCGGCCGGGTTTGCGCTCACCGAGGGGACGAGTTCGAGCAGCGCGCGCGCATTGCTCGACAGGATCATTTCGATCAATTGTGATGGATTGATGCCCATTTTGGTGAGCAGTTCGTAGGTGACGCCGTCTTTTTCGCTTAACACGGCCTGGGCGATGGCGCGTTCATCGATGGAGGTGGAACCTGCATTCAGCGCGTTTCTTTCGGCGGTTTGCAAAATCTCTTTGCAGCGGCGCGTTGGCAATATGGGCGTCTCGCTGGTAGCTTTGCCATTGCCCAGCGCCAGGCGAATCACGTCGCGCACTTGCTTGGGAGAGAAGTTGAGGCCGCGCAGCGCATCCTGCGTACAGCCGCCGTCAAGTTTGGTCAGGGCAATAAAGAGGTGAGGCGTTCCGAGATAGTCCTTATGCATGCGCCGCGCTTCCATCAGCGCCAGGCTCAGTACTTCCTGCAAGAAACGGCGGTCGAGCGCATTGGATGAGCCAAACACGGGCTGCATCATGGTATCGTCCAGCGCGTCGAGCGGCAATTCGAGGTTGCGGTCGCGTCCGCCGGGAGGATTGGCCACCAGCACAATGGTTGGATCACCATACAGCATATAGCTTAACCAGGACAGATCATCCGGGTGTCGCTGGGCCATGTTTGAGCGCGCGCGGCGCAGTGCCTCACCAAGCGAGGCGCCATCTGCCACTTCCTGGTAAAAGAGCACGGTAAACTCGCGCGCTCGCTGCGCGTTCACAGCCCAGCGCATAGCGAGAACAGCGCTCGCTCCCGACGCCATCAGGTTAGAGATAGCAAGCGCTTCGATATCATATGGAGGCAATGTACCAACATGCGCTCCGTCATAGTAACTCAAGATGACCAGGGGATGCCTGGACAGCGATTGCAATAACTGTTGCGCGGCGCTGTTGTCCAGGCGCGAGTTGCCTGCCAGCGCGAGGGCTGGTTCGCCCGTAGAAGCTGCGGCGGGTACCGGTCCGGCATAGTGTATGACTTGCGGCATGTCGGCGCTGAGGTGCATGCGCATCTCCAACTGGTTAGCCTGCTGGCGATAGAGGATGATACGCGCAATCGACTCTGGCAAGGTGGTGCATAGGGTAGCAACTTCTTCTTCCGCAGCCGGGCATTCGCCGGTTGGATTGACGAGAAACAGAGCGGTCAGACCCTGCGCTTCGCGCCGACCGGGCTTGCGACTTTTATGCATGGCGGTATCTGGCGTTAACCGCTCGGTCTGGAGAGCGCGCTGGGATTGATTGCGCGGCATGTTGGACTGCCGTCCGATGCTCATATGCTGGCAAATAAAGTGACCGGGCGCCGGTTTGCTATCGTAAAGCAGTTCCCAGGGAATATCTGGTGTGTTGGTGTTCAAAAGCAGCGGAGCGTCGAGATGACGCAGGCTCTCTTGTATCCCGGCTGGAAGCAGTGTATCAAAGAGGAAGCGTCCCAGGTTGATGTAGGTATCATGGCTGCCGCTGCGCCGCGCCAGGCCCTTCACTTCGCCCGACTGTATATATTGAGAGGCCGCTTGTAAAGTGCGGCGCAAGCGTTCTTGCTGTTCGGGGGTGAGTTCTGTACTGGTTTCCAGAGGGCCGGATGCCAGGCCATTAGGAAGCTCAAGACGAAACCGAAAGACGCTATCGTTGCGAAGAATATGCAAAGTGGAAAGCTGTTCCATAGTCTTAGTATTTCCTCAATTGTACTCAACCACGATCTTCGATCACCACAAACATAGGCTCTCTCTACACTCAATTATGACGGTAAAAAGAGGTTTCGGCAAAAGCAGTATACGTGTCAACTCATATTAGTGTCAATAGTTGTGTACATTATACCTTATCTGCCGTACAAGCATGCGATGCGCGCAGCGTGCTCTGCGATGTTGTCGCGTAGTTCCTGCGGCTCTATGACCTCAACAATTGGGCCGAGGTCGAGCAGGTGTGAGCGCGCCTGTACAGGTGACTCAAAATAGAGCAGCAAGGTAATGCGTCCCTGTTCGTCCGGTGGGTCGGATTGCTGCGCCTGCGATTGTACCCATTCGCCAAAGACCGATGAGACTTCTGCTATGTGTTCAGGAGTGATGCGCAGCCTGACCGGGAAACCGTAGCGACTCTTCTCAAAGGAGGCGAGCCAACTGGTCCAGAACGCGAAAAGGTCGAAATCGACGGGCCGCTCGAAGTGCTCACCGGTTAGCTCAACGGCTTGAATGCGCGAAACGCGGTAGACGCGCATCTCGCCTCCTGACTCGACGGTCGTGCCTACCAGGTACCAGATGCTGGCTTTTGCTACCAGCCCATAGGGGTCGACAAGGCGCTGGTTAATAGTATTATCTCTGCCGCGCAGGTAAGTCAGGCGAAGACGGCGATCATTCCAGGTAGCCTCTTGAAGCAGTGGTAATAGCGGCACGGGTTCCTCCTGTTGAAACCAGCCGGCTGCGTCAAGGTGGATACGCTGGCGGGCCAGTTCAGCATGGCGGCGATAGACCGAGGGGAGTGCGGCCAACAATTTGAGCAGCGCATCTTCGCGCGCCTTGCCCAGCCCCAGGTCTTTGAGCGGACCAGCCGCGCCGGACATGAAGAGGGTGTTTATCTCGGCTTCGGTCAGCCTGTTCAGGTTGGTACGATAGTCTTCCAACAGCGACCAGCCGCCGCCAGGGCCGCGTTCCGCATATACCGGCACTCCGGCCATACTCAACGCCACCAGGTCGCGATAGATGGTGCGCTCCGAAACTTCCAATCGTTTTGCCAGCGATTGCGCCGTGACACGTTCCCTGGTTTGTAGAAGTAAGAGCAATACCAGCAACCGATCTGCCCGCATATATATCCCTTCGTATCTAGCAAAATAACGCTACTGAAAGGATACCATAGAATCATGACAACAGATGTCAGGATTTTGTAGAAGCGAGGGAGAGCTTTAGACATCATCCAGGGCGGGGACAAGCCCACGCCCCTACCCTGTACGGTGGCGCAAAGTGAAATGTTTGTGCAAATGTTTTGCAGGTAACTGCACCGGGCAAGCGCATTGGAAAAATGTATGCTTCTCTCATCTATATAATTGAAAGGAAGTGTCTTAATGGTTCGGTTGAGAATGCAGAGGCACCTTCACGAAAGGATATTACTCAGATGATGGTCCCGCCTCCCAATCCATACTATGAAGAAATAAGAATGAAAGAACGCATAGCCAATAGAGACCAGACCATTCCAAAGTTCTCCAGGAGAGCGGCGCTCGTGGGACTTGCTATTGTTCTCATCGTTACTATAGGAGGTATCATCCTTCTCTATACCCTCCATTAGAGATTCTCTCCCCTTTCCAATAGACCCATTTGTGTCCGCTAATCTCGTCCACAATACCCCATCTTTGCGTAATGGTTTGTAGAGACGCAATTTATCACGGTTACAATAGTAATGATAGGATATGCAATAATGGCAGCAAAAGGAGTATTGAAGAGAGGTAATGGCAGCGCAGTTCAACTTTACGCCGATGGAAGAGGCCGACGCGCGCGCCATCATCGCATGGCGTTATGTTGGTGAGTATGCTATCTATAACTGGGAAGGTGAAGATGATGCGGCGGAGTTGCTGGACCGGCGCAGCCCTCACTACGCGGTCAAAGATGAGCAAGGCAAATTGATCGGCTTCTTTGCTTATGGATCCTCGGCGCAAGTATGGGATAGCGGCGAACCCCATTTGTATAGTGAGAACAATACGATTAGCATAGGTATGGGTATGCGGCCAGATGTGACGGGAAAAGGTCTGGGATTGGCGTTTGTACAAGCAGGACTGGACTTTGCCAGGAAACAATTCAAGCCCGACTTTTTCCGACTGTACGTGCTGACTTTCAATGAACGCGCCATCAGGGTATATGAACGAGCGGGCTTTGAGCGTATAGGGATATATACGCGGCGGAGCGCAGTGTATGGTGATCGCGATTTCCTGGAGATGAGACGCAGAGCCTGACGCTCAGATATCACACCAGATTGTAAAAAGAATCAGGAGGTACCACACTATGGCTGAGGCAATGGAAGAGTTATTGACCGTGCAGGAAGTCGCGGCGCGTTTGCGAGTCAACGAGGCTACCGTGAGACGCTGGATCAAGAACGGCGCGCTGGAGGCTATCAAACTTCCACACCGGGGCAAGCGTGAGATTTATCGTGTCAGGCGATCAACTCTCAATGCGGTGCTCAAGTACCTTGATGTATCAAAAGCGTAAGTAGCCTTTTTCATAATGCAGGCGCACCAGCGCTTTGCTGGTCTGGTTGTAAAGCATTATCGTTCGGGCGGTAGTTCTGACCATATATTTGGGGTGATGTTTGGCTGATAGGCTGAGAAGCGGTCAAGCAGGATGGCTGGGGACTCTTCGCGCATGATAATGCTGGTGTGCAAAGGCGGAATGAAGCCCTCCGCCGAGGCATGGGTGATGAGCGCCAGCAGCGGCGTGAAATAGCCCGCCACGTCGAGCACGCCAACCGGTTTGCTATGCAGGCCAAGCTGCGCCCAGGTGAGAATCTCGAAGAGTTCGTCGAAGGTACCGAAGCCACCTGGGAGGGCGATAAAGCCGTCGGCGAGGTCGGCCATCAACGCTTTGCGTTCGTGCATACTATTCACTTCATGCAGTTGAGTTAATCCTCTATGCCCAATCTCGCGGCGGAAGAGGCCACGGGGGATGACGCCCATTACTTCGCCGCCGCCTGCCAGCATTGTGTCCGCCAGCACGCCCATCAAGCCTACGCTTGCGCCGCCATATACCAGCCCCAGCCCGCGCGCAAGCATCTCCTGCCCAAGCGCCTGCGCCGCCTGCTTATATTCTGGCCGCTTGCCGAGATTTGAACCTGTGAAAACGCATATCCTGCGCATTGATATCTCCTTCTTTCTATATTATCGCCATTCTGCTATACTCGTGCCTGGAAGTAATGCCCCAAATCTTTGATCTTTTTCTTGCTCTATATCGTACAACATGCGGTGTGGGCGATTCGGCATCGAGAGGCAGGGCGACCCTAGCGGTCGCCCCTACCATAGACGGGGATTCTAACTCCAGGTTTGTGTAGGAAAATATGATTATCTCAGCCAGCTATAAAACAGACATCCCGACATTTTATGGCGAATGGTTCATGAACCGTTTGCAAGCCGGGTACTGCAAAATGATCAACCCGTATGGACGGCAGATTTATAGCATCGATCTGACGCCTGAAGCGGTGGATGGCTTTGTCTTCTGGACGAAGAACATTGGCCCGTTCCTCAAGTATCTGCCGGAAATTCAGAAAAGAGGGTATCCGTTTATCGTCCAGCATACCATCAACGGCTATCCCCGCGAACTTGAGTTCAGGGTCATCAACTACACACAAACTATTGAACACATGAAAAAGCTAGCTAGTGATTATGGACCTGATGTGGCAGTGTGGCGTTATGATCCTATCATCATCTCCTCTTTGACGCCAATCGACTGGCACCGGCGCAACTTCGAGACGCTGGCGAAATCGTTAGAGGGAACAACTAACGAGGTTGTTGTCTCATTCGGGCAGGTTTACAAGAAGACGCGGCGCAATATGGATTGGGCGTCGCGTGAATTCGGCTTTGCCTGGCATGAGCACGAGGCGATGTCAATGGATGACGTGCGCCAGCTTGTGATTGAACTTGCTCAAATAGCTGCTGCGCATCGAATGAAATTGAAGGTGTGTTCGCAGCAAACGCTGCTCGTGCCAGGCATAGTAGAGGAGGCGCGCTGTGTGGATGCCGACCGCATCGAGCGAGTATCCGGCAAGTCGATTGTGGGGAAAACACGGCAAAAAGGCAATCGCAAAGAATGCGGCTGTTTCGCCTCGAAGGATATCGGCGAGTACGATACCTGCCCGCATGGCTGTGTCTATTGCTACGCTGTGCAGAATCGCGAGTTGGCGTTGACTCGCTTCAGGGCGCACGATCCCAGCAGCAAATTTTTGTTTACGCCTGAGCATGTTCAACCTGGGGAGAATGGTGCGCAGGAGATTCCTGGTATTGTTCCTATGGCTCACATTGGAAAGAAGAATTGGCTGTCTGCGCAATCTGTTCAAGATGTTATAGTTAAGCAGGAGCGTTTATTTGACCTGATGAACGTTAACGACCAGGATCGGGAGTGATCTGTCATGCTGAGCGCAGCGAAGCATCTCTGCATGACAAGCGCGATGCTTCGCTGCGCTCAGCATGACATGACCGACTTTGATTGGTAAATTCATTAGACTGTGACTAAGAAGCGAGGATAAGACCGATGGGACAGACAATTTACCAGGTAGATGCATTTAGCAACAGACCATTCGCAGGCAATCCGGCAGGCGTATGCATCCTGCCCGGAGAGCGGGACGCGCAGTGGATGCAGGATGTGGCAAATGAGATGAACTTATCAGAAACCGCCTTTCTGCTCAAGGTGGATGATGGCTACAGCCTGCGCTGGTTTACACCTGCTGTCGAGGTTGACCTGTGCGGGCATGCCACGCTTGCAAGCGCGCATATTTTGTGGGAGATGGAGTCGTTGTCAAAGGGAGAGCAGGCGCGTTTTCACACGAGAAGCGGCCTGCTTACGGCGGATAGGCGAGGCAACTGGATCGAGATGGATTTTCCCGCCAAGCCGGAGTCTCCGGCAGAGGCCCCGGCGGGGCTGATTGAAGCGCTGGGCGTGGAAGTCAGATACGTGGGCAAGAGTCAATTTGATTACCTGGTTGAGGTCGAATCTGAGAAAGTGGTACGTGAGATGCAGCCTGATTTCTCATTGCTGGACAAGATTCCGGTACGCGGTGTGATTGTGACCAGTCTGGCCGACTCTCACGACTATGATTTTGTTTCGCGTTTTTTCGCCCCGGCGGCAGGTGTTAATGAAGACCCTGTGACCGGTTCTGCGCATTGCAGTCTCAGCCCGTTCTGGAGCGGGCGATTGGGGAGAAGTGAACTGGTTGGTTACCAGGCTTCGGCGCGCGGCGGCGTGGTACGCGTGCGCCTGGATGGAGATCGCGTGCATATCGGTGGGCAGGCGGTAACAGTGCTGCGCGGAGAATTAATTTAAGCTTGATCGGAGAGTAAACGATGGATAAGGCTAACCTGCTCCAGGAAATACAAAGCGAGCGCGCCAGGCTGGACGCGCTGATGGCGCAATTGGACGATAAGCAGATGAGCGAGCCAACGCTGGATGGTGGGCGCTCCGTGAAAGATATACTGGCGCATATCGCGGTTTGGGAGCAGCGCTGCGCGCGTTGGTTCGAGACCACGCTGCGAGGCGCCATTCCCGAACGACCGGAACCCGGTTTCACCTGGGAACAGATGGACAAACTCAACGAACGTGACTTCCTGATCGCGCAACACCTCTCTCTTCAAGAAGTTCTGGCCGATTCTCGCCGGTCGTACCAGCAACTGCTTGACCTGGTAAAGTCATTGCCAGAAGAGGATTTTGGCGAAAATCATCGTTTCTCGTGGTGGGAAGGCAGACCTATCAGTCTCGTCATCGCGGCCAACTCCTCCGAACACTACCAGGAACATGTAGAGCAGATACAAGCGTGGCTCGCGAGTATACAAAAATCGTGAGCATAAAACATGGCGACCGCCAGGGTCGCTATGCCTGAAGGCTTGACGTAGAGTTTATTAGCATGGTACCATTGAACTATGAAAATGCTCATCCCGCTAATTATTCAAATGACCGATTTTGCCGCCTGAGCAAACACGCCGGGCTTATGCGGCAGGAAGTGGCTCCATATTGTCTACCTCTGCTACTCGCAGCATGATAAACGAATAGCGGTTTCCGCTTATACGGAATGTGTATACTCCTCCTCTTCCTCGCTCTCCATCTCGCGGCGTGCGCTGCCAGATATTTTTCTGCGCACTGTTGATCGACTGACCCACATTCGCTGAGCTTATCTGCTGCATGCATCCCGTAAAAGCGTAGCCGCTGCTGTTTTTCTTCACGTTGAATTGGTGAGTAGAGTATAGATTGGTTAAATTGATGTTCCAGGGGGGGTTATGATGTCACAGGCGCATGATATTCAAGAGAATGTGGAGATGGTAGAGCCGAATGTTATCACGCAAAAAAGCTTACCGCTATGGCGCAATCGCGATTATGTGCTGCTCTGGAGCGGCCAGATAGTCTCGTCGGTTGGAACGCGCGTCTCACAGCTGGCGTTTCCGCTGCTGGTGCTGGCAATCACGCATTCACCCGCGCAGGCCGGATTGATCGCTGCGCTGCGCGGCCTGCCTTATGTGCTGTTTATTCTGCCTGCGGGGGCGATGGTTGATCGCTGGAATCGCAAGCGCGTCATGATTTTGTGTGATGCGGGCCGCGCCATTGCGCTTGGCAGTATCCCGGTTGCGCTGCTGCTGGGAAATTTGACGATCATCCAGCTTTGCGTTGTCTCGCTGGTTGAAGGCACACTGTTCACTTTCTTCGGCCTTGCCGAAACTGCCTGCCTGCCGCATGTTGTCTCGAAGGAACAATTAACAGGCGCGGTTGCGCAAAATTCGGTCATCGATTCGGTATCGGGTATGATTGGTCCATCGTTTGGCGGCATCCTGTTTGGCATTGGACGAGCCGTGCCATTTTTAACGGATGCCATCTCTTATATAGCCTCCGTGCTGTCAATATTCTTTATGAGAGCGCAATTTCAGAAAGAGGTAAGCACCGAACCCCTGCATCTATGGGCTGAAATAGGCGAAGGGCTCAGGTGGCTATGGCATCATCCATTGATTCGCTTTATCGCACTGCTCACCAGCGGCTTGATTTTGCCTGTCTCTGGCTATGGACTGATCATCATTGTGCTGGCGCAGCAGCAGCATGCCACCTCGTTTGAGATCGGCCTGATTTTAGCGGGCGGGGGTATTGGCAGTATTGTCGGTTCTGTTGTAGTGGCTCCGCTCAGGAGGCGTTTCGGCTTTGGCAAGCTGATGATTGGCGCGACCTGGCTGTGGGCTTTAACGTGGCTATTGTTCGCGCTCGCGCCCAATCCGTTTTTACTCGGAGTGGCTACCGCTCTGAGCTTTATCGTGGTGCCGATCTACATGTCGGTGCAGTTTGGCTATCGCCTGTCGGTCATTCCCGACCATTTACAGGGCAGGGTGAACAGCGTCTTCCGGCTGGTTGCGTTCGGCAGCGAACCCTTCGGGTTAGCGCTTACGGGTTTGCTCATACAGGCCATTGGCCCGGTTACGACGGTGCTGGTGCTGTTTGCGCCGCAACTTGTGTGCGCTATCATTGCGAGCTTTAGCAAACATTTTAGAAGCTGACGATCAGAGCTACGGCGTAGCAGGCGATACCTTCCTTACGGCCCGCAAAGCCCAGACCATCGGTGGTGGTGGCTTTGATGCTGATCTGCTCAAGCGAGAGATGCAGGTGCGCGGCAAGGTGAGCGCGCATGGCTTCGATGTGGGGGGCCATTTTTGGCTGTTCGGCAACGATAGTCGCATCAATGTTGCCGATCTGCCACTTTTGT
>DATGGW010000069.1:0-9670 GCA_035308345.1 Ktedonobacteraceae bacterium
CCTGGATAAGGTGGTTTCGCGCACCATTGAGATGGCTTTTGGTCGTATTGAAGAGTATCCTGGCAATTATACGAAATATCTTTCACTGCGAGAGGAGCGTATGGAACGCCGCTTGCGCGAATATGAGGCGCAGCAGGCGCATATTGCGCATACTGAAGAGTTTATCCGGCGCTACAAGGCAGGTCAGCGCAGCCGCGAGGCGCGAGGACGGCAGAAGTTGCTGGATCACCTGGAGCGCGTCCAACGCCCGCAAGATTTTCCTGAAATGCATTTTGAATTTAATACAGTAGTGAATAGCGGGCAGGTTGTTTACTCGACACAGAAACTGGTGGTGGGGTTTCCACCGGCGCGCGCGGGCGGTGAAGCGAAGACGCTGGCGCGCGTCGCTGACCTGGAATTGCTGTGCGGAGATCGTGTCGGGCTGCTGGGACCCAACGGCGCGGGTAAAACGACGCTGCTGCGCACTCTGATTGGAGATATTCCACCTCTGAGTGGCCAGGTCTATCCCGGTCACAATGCGCGTACCGGCTATTATTCGCAGACGCACGAGGGTCTTAATCTGGAACGCACCATTTTGGATGAGATTCGCCTGGTCAGTGTTTTGAGCGAAGAGGGTGCGCGCAGCTTCCTGGGACGCTTCCTTTTTTCCGGCGATGACGTGTTCAAGCCTATTGGAGCGTTGAGCGGCGGCGAGCGCAGCCGTGTAGCGCTGGCAAAACTGACGCTGCAAGGCGCGAATGTGCTTATACTGGATGAGCCGACCAACCACCTCGACCTGCAATCGCGCCAGTTCCTCGAAGAGGTGCTTGGTGAGTTTGAGGGGACGCTGCTTTTCGTCTCGCACGATCGCTATTTTATTAATAGCCTGGCGACAAAGGTCTGGGTGATCGAAAACGGTGTGTTGATACCTTACATGGGCAATTACACCGAATATCGCACGCGCAAACGTCCAATTGTGCTCGACGTGCCTGAGCCTGTTAAAAATAATGATGGCAATGCTCCGGCTGGTGTGAAAGCAAGCTCACCCCTTGTTCGACCTTCGCAAAAGAAGCAGGCCAAAGTCAAAATACGTACAATCGAAGACGTTGAGCGTGAAATTGAGAAGGCAGAAGCGCGGGTGAAGGCATTAGAGGACGAGTTGTCACAGGCCGCGTTAAACGGTGATGCCGCGCAACTTACGCGGCTTTATGCCGATTATGAACGGGCGAAAGCCAGGGTTGACGAATTGCTGCTTGAATGGGAACAGCTTGGCGCCGCGTCATCGAATTAACGTACTTCACCGGCTAAATGATGTTCGCCAACTTTTCTTCCGCACGCCAAAGGCTGCTCCGGCGATAAACCCGCCAATCCCCAACAGTAGAGGCATGATGGTGGCGACTATCAGCCAGAAGGCGAGAAAGAGGACTGGCACCATTAATGCTGGATTCGCGACTATTTTGTTAACCAGCCTGGTATATTCAAACTTGTAGATGCCGCCCAGCGCGCCCGCGGCAACCAGGCACAGTAAGATGGTAAAGAGCAGTCGTCCCATGCCATAGAGAAAAGCTCCACGCGCAGCAAGTACGCACAGGAGGGCAAGCCCGAAGCTTTCCATGAGAAAGGCGATAACCGGCAAATGGGGCTGCAGAACAAGAGTGGCTGCGCCCGCGCTTCCAATAACAAGCGCGAATATCTGTAAAGCCGCGCTCAGCAGAAACGATCTGGCTCTGCTCCTCCGGACAGGCGTGGGTTCATATGTTGACTGCGCTGGCTGCCACTTATCGAGGTTGTGTGTGAGATTTGCCTGGATAGTTCTACGGATAGCCCCTGCCTCTGGATTTTGCGGATCGAGAGCGATTGAACGCTCGATGGCGACCAGAGCTTCGCGAAACCTGCCCATGTTGGTAAGGAGGACGGCTTGCATGTTCCAGGCCAGCGCGTTATTTGGCTCGATCTGTATCAATTGCTCGACGGTCACCAGCGCTTCCGGAAAATTGCCAGTTGAGCCGAGAATATGACCCTTGAGCGTAAGCGCATCAATAAATGTTGGATTTATTTGAAGCACCTGTTCGATCAACCCCAGAGCTTCGAGGATGTTCTGCGCCTGGAGCAATTGCGAGGCTTGCTGTAGAAGCTTCATGCATTGTTGCTGGCGGTTCTGCTCCATGAGTGTAAGGGAAAGCTGTCCTGATGTGGAGTTTGATGGAGAAAGTTGTCCTGTGGCGGCAGCTCCAGCGCTCTGCGAGGAGAGATCGACTAATGGCCCGCTCTCGCCAACACCCTGGAATGTGATCTGGCCGGTGGATGTAGCGGATGCTCGCGCGGCAGAAAAAGAAGGAACAGCAGAGGCGGCAGGAACAAAGGCTGGCATATCGCCCACCAGCACGATCGGGCGTAATTCCTGTCCAAAAATCTGTGGGTGGAGCTGCGCTCCGGGCTTGCTGGCAACATGGGCATAAAGTTGTTGCAGGGTGGCATGTCCCGTTGAGGGATGCTTCGCGGGGCCACTTAAACCGACAATTGTGCGGTACAGTACTACCCCCATGCCCTTTTCGCCTGCTTCGGAAGCCATATCATTGCCTCGACAGGCGCAGTAAAAAATACGTCCCTGGCATTGTTGCAAAGCTTGTTGTAGCGCTGGCCCAATCAAAGGGCGGAAATCGAAAGGTGTTGAACGGAGCGTGTTCCAGGCCGTACCTGTCTGAAAGCAGTCAAGCATGATGACGACCTGAGAAGCGCGGCTCGGAACCAACACCTGGCGCATCAGACTTAAAAGGTGTATTGCGCTGCCCGGTTGCCGGTAAATTGTATTTGAGCCTGCCAGAAAGCCCTCACCGATGGCCTCGTCAATGAAAGCATGCCCTGCAAAGTAGACGAAAACGAGATCTCCAGCCTCGGCCGCGTGAGCACAAAGTTGGATGAGTTGAGCTTGCAGCCGCTCCTTCGTAGCTTCCATACCCAGTGAAAGGTGAACATCAGCAGGATTCCATCCCGCTCCGCGCGCGTCGACCAGCCATTGCGCGAACGCTTTCGCATCCGTTTCCGCGTATTGCAGTGGCCGGAAAGTGGGATCTAGATAGTTATTGATGCCAACGAATAATCCCAGGCGTCTGCCCACAGACAATCTCCTCTATCTTTAAAGAGCAAAACAATGGCTCTTTTGTAGCTATTTTACAGCATTCAACACGGGGCTGGCGTGGAAATGGAATGTGTAAGGTACTTTTGGCGTAAGAATCCGGTGTGCTATACTGCAATGCGATTATGATGATTTGTACCAGGGGGAAAACCATATATGCCTCGAATTCTTGGCATTACTGGAAATATTGCCTGCGGTAAAACTGCTGTCGGACAAATGCTGCTCGAGATGGGAGCCGAACGTTATATCGATGCGGACGCGGTGGTGCATGGATTCTATCTGGCTGGCCAGCCGATAGCGGTGCAAGTCGCGCAGGCTTTTGGCCAGCAGGTACTCGCGCCGGATGGCAGTGTTGATCGCAAAGCGTTGGGCGAGATCGTGTTTCTGGATGCCGGGGCCATGCGACGGCTGGAGTCCATTGTGCATCCTGCTGTTAGTCAGGCCATAGCGAGCGAACTGGCGACCGTCAGCTCCGCGGGTATTGTCATTATCGACGCAGTGAAATTGCTGGAAGGCGGTTCCGGAGCATTCTGTCAGAGCAAATGGATGGTGGTATGCACCCAGGATCAAGAATTGGCGCGCTTGATGGCCCGCAATCACCTGAGCCGTGACGAGGCGTCGGCACGCCTGCGTGCTCAAGCGCCGGTTGAGCCGAGGTTGTCTCTAGTAGATGAAGTCATCGATAATGGCGGTTCATTGCAAGAAACTCGTCGCCAGGTGGTGGCGGCCTTTGAACGCTTTCTCAAGCATTTCCCTGCATAGATAAAGTCAGCCACTATTGACACCAAAAAGATGGATACGTATAATCTACTCATCCTTAATAATATTAAGCCTTGTCGGTCACTATTCTTACAGGATTTTCCAATCGTGCAATTGAAATTTACAAACCTGAACAATTAGATGTCAAATTGGTGAGATTCAAAAGCATTCTGACGTATTAACGTAAGAGGGGAGATCGCTCGTGATTTTCTGAACCGGGTGCTGTGCCCCCGGTGATCTCTGTAAGAAGTGATTTGATTAAAGGAGGCTGACTACATTGAAGAAGAGTTGGTCACGTATTTTTGCACTGGCAATGGGTATCCCATTGCTGCTGATGATGCTGGTGGCATGTGGTGGGACAGGCACCACCACCAGCGGCACGACGCCAACCGCTAGCGGCATCATCAAGGTCGCTACCGATTTGCCGGTAACCGGTGGAGATGCGACTGACGGGAAACCGGCTGAAAACGGCGCGCATATGGCGGTAGATGAAGCCAACGCTGCTCATCTTATTCCGGGCTATACGCTGGAATTTGTGCCAAAGGATGATGTGGGCGCCAGCGGCGTTCATGATCCATCCGTAGGCGCTTCCAACGTGGAGGCACTCATCAGTGACGCGGAAGTGGTGGGTATCGTGGGTCCGTTCAACAGTAACGTGGCACAGTCTGAGATGCCCATAGCGAACCAGGCTCCCATCGCGTTGATCAGTCCGTCGAACACCAATACCTGCCTGACGCAGAACACGCCTGATACCGGCTGCACCGGCGCCAATAACCAGGTTCCCACGCTGCGCCCCACCGGCAAAGTGACGTACTTCCGCGTTGCCACCACCGACAACCACCAGGGCGCGGTTGGCGCGGATTTTCTCTACAAAACGAAGAACTACAAGACTGCGTATGTAATCGATGATACCGAGACCTACGGTGTCGGCCTGGCCGCTCAGTTCATTAAAGAGTTTCAGACTGACGGCGGCACAATCCTCGGTCATGATAGCATCAAGAGCACTACCGACTACACCGGTGAACTGGCAAAAGTGTCTTCCAAGCACCCCGACGTGATTTACTTTGCCGGGGTTGAGTCCAACGGTGGCTTGCAGATTCGCAAACAGATGGTCACCACTCCTGGCTTGCAGAGCACTCCTTTCGCCGGTGGGGATGGTATCCAGGATAGCGCCTTTGCCACAGCTATTGGGACGACGACCGGTGGTCCGGTCTACAGCACCGTTGCTGCGGTTGATGCCACCAAAGTTCCGTCTGCTGCCACCTTCATCGCGAACTACCAGGCAAAGTATGGCCCGCTGGGCGCCTACAGCGCCAGTGGCTATGACGCCATGAAGATCCTGATCCTGGCCATCAAGAACGCGGTTGCCGCTGGCGCTAGGCCCCCGACCAGTTCGAGCGATAGCACGGATGCTGCGACCTTCCGCCAGGCGGTGATTAACCAGATCCAGCAGACCAATTACAACGGCGTCACCGGGCATCAGAGTTTTGACGCCAACGGTGACACGACGAACAAGACCATATCCATCTATCAACTGGCCGCTGTCAGCGGTTCGCCTGCCTGGCAGTATGTGACTGCGGAAACCTTGCCGTAATCCTGCGGCTGTGTTTACGTCTTATAAGCGGGTCAGACCAGGTGGTCTGACCCGCCAGTTCACTGAGTGGCTGGCTTAGTAGAAAGGCTTGCAGGGGTACACGTCATAAATATTTGACGGGTCTCCCTTGCTTGCTATTCTTTTATCTGGTAGTATATAAAATCTCTAGCGTTTGTCAGGAAGGAGGGCTGCCGCACACTATGACGCTATTTATACAATTACTGGTTGTGGGGCTAACCAGTGGAGCTGTCTACGCGCTGATAGCAATAGGTTATACGATGGTCTATGGTATCATCGAACTTATTAACTTCGCGCATGGTGATATCTTCATGATCGGGACTTTTATCACCATCACCGTCCTCCAGGCATTTCACATTCAGGATTTGCCGACCTTTAGCTGGACGCTTGTGCTCGCCATGGTGGTGGCCTTCGTGGCGTCGACGGTATTGTGTGCCATTCTTGGTGTGGTGATCGAACGTATCGCCTATCGCCCACTACGCAATGCGCCGCGTCTGGCTCCCCTCATCTCGGCTATTGGCGTATCTCTGGCTCTGGAAGATATTGGTAAACTATGGAAGGGCCTCGCTCCTATTTCTCCTCCGCAGATTTTCAGCAAGATCTACTATATTGGTCCGATATCGATTGGCCTGGTGGATATTGTTGTTATCGTTTCGGCAGCGATTTTGATGATTGCTCTCCAGTGGTTGGTCACCAGAACGCGCTTGGGACGCGCAATGCGCGCTGTGGCTCAGGACCGCGAAGCCGCTGCGTTGATGGGCGTTAATGTTGACCGTATCATCTCATTTACCTTCCTTATAGGTACCGGCCTGGCTGGCTCGGCAGGTTTCATTTTCTTAATGAAGTTCCCTTCTACCAATTTCATCATTGGTTTTGGGCTTGGCCTTTTTGCTTTCACTGCCGCTGTCCTGGGTGGTATCGGCAACATAGCTGGAGCTATGCTTGGCGGTTTATGTATAGGTTTAATCCAGTCCCTGGCCAATATTATCCCTGATTCCAATGATCCGGCCAGCCATGGACTTGGCATCCCACATGGCGGTGGGGCCTGGGTTGAAGCCATCATTTTCGCCATCCTGATTCTCATCCTGGTATTCCGTCCTTCCGGCATTCTTGGTCAGCAGCTACCAGAGAAAGTGTAAGGAATAGCCATGGCAATTTGTGAATCATTGCGTCTGCGCATTACCGGTAACGAGGAGAAGCGCCCATGTCTGTTTCTATGAGTACAAATCGGTTTCTCCCTTCACGCGATACTCTTATACTTTTGATCAAGTGGGTGCTGGCCCTGCTTATTCCCATTGTAGTATTTAACTTTGTCTGGCAGGGCGACTCACTTATCAATAACGTCATTCTCGGGTTTATCAACCCTTCTAATGCGCTGGTTAGCAGCGGACAACTGGTGGAGGCTGTCGTCTTTATTCTCACTTTCTATCTGACTGTGTTTGGATTGGCCGGTTACCTGGTGGCTGCGGACAGCGGCAAGCGAGGAATGGTAGAAGTCTGGGTTGATATGGTGGTGTTTACGGTTGTCCCCATTTTACTGATATCATTTACGGACAATCTGATTATTGGTCTTGCCCTGTGCGCGATTGTCTGGCCGATCTATTTTTTGATTCGCCGCCGTTTGAAGTTACTTCCTAAATCACAAGCTGTTCCGCAATTAAAATTGCTTCTGGTCGACAACGAACAAAAAGCTGCTATGTTAAGTCGCGCGAAGATGGGCGGTTTCTGGTTTGGAACAGCCCTGGGAGTTGTCTGGTTGGTTGTTGATCTGATCTTCTTCATTTCAGGTCAATTGCCCACCATCCTGCTTATTGTTACTGCGGTTCGCACTGTTCTCTTTCCCATTGCCGGATATTTCCTCGGTGGACTCGGCGGGCGGGTTGCCGTAAGTCATACCCTCTCCAGGAATGGAAACGGAAACAGCGCTGTAAATGGCGCGAATAATTCCAGGGCTGCTAGAAGGCAGCAGCGTCTCATGAAGGAGATGGCTACCTCCCGCGCAAGCGAAGAAACACAAGAAATAGTCCCAAATGATTTACCTCTACGTAGCTCTGGCGCGCGGCGTTTCTTTCTGATTCTGGTGGTGGCGTTTGTCATCTTCTACCCGGTGATTGATCCTTTCCTGTTCGGTTTTGGCACCATTGGACGGATCGCCGGTTTTAACGACGCGGGATACTACGTCATTCTCGCGCTTGGTTTGAATATCGTGGTCGGCTTTGCAGGCTTGCTGGACCTGGGCTATGTGGCTTTCTTCGCCATTGGCGCCTATGCCTGGGGTATCTTTGGCTCGCGTCAGTTTGGCATTCTGACCGGCCTCTTCATTAATTCCCATGTGCTATCATGGCTATTCTGGCCTATGTTGCTGGGAGTGGCTTTGATCGCCGCGTTTTTTGGTGTGCTGTTAGGCGCGCCTACGCTGCGCCTGCGCGGTGATTACCTGGCAATTGTAACTCTGGGCTTTGGCGAAATAGTACCCGTTGTCTTTTTGAACTTGAACAACATTACGAACGGGACGAATGGCCTCGTGGGGGTACATTCACCCTCATTCTTTGGTGTCAACTGGTCACAAGTCACTCCTCTCCCCTACTATTACCTGATCCTGGCTTTGATTGGCCTCGTCATTCTCGCCAATGTACGCCTGCGCGACTCTCGCCTGGGACGAGCCTGGATCGCCATCCGCGAAGATGAAATTGCGGCTGCTTCTTCGGGTATTAACCTCGTCAGGACTAAATTATTCGCGTTTGGCGCGGGCGCATTCTTTTCTGGCATCGCGGGCGCGTATTTCTCGGCGAAACTTGGTGGTGTCTCACCCGATCTGTTCAGTTTTAACGACTCCGTGATCTACCTGGCAATGGTTGTGATTGGTGGCCTAGGGAGTATCCCTGGCGTGATTGTTGGCGCCCTGGCTGTCTACTCGATCAATCTATTTATCCTGGCCCAGCTTGACACCCTGGCTTCCGATCCGACCAACATCATGTTTGGGATTAACCAGTTTATTGTCCATTTCATCCCTAGCTTTACGTTCGGCAATATTCGCAACCTGGTCTTCGGAGTCATTCTGGTTGTCATTATGGTATTCCGACCAGAAGGTCTCATCCCAAGCGCGCGCAGACGTCGTGAACTGCGCCATGCTCCTGATGAAGAGGCTTTGGAGTTGGGTTCATTAGATGTTCCGATGTCTGATCCGGGTTTTGAAGCTGAAGTTCGTATTGAATAATGTTGAGCAGGAGATGAAACGACAATGAGTGTTGAACAGGTACGTGAGCATTCTGGGCAGCCCCTGCTTGACCTGAAAAATGTTTCCAAGCAATTTGGTGGCCTGGCTGCAGTACAGGATATGGATCTCCAGCTCTGGACGGGTGAGATTATCAGTGTCATTGGACCCAATGGAGCCGGGAAGACGACCGTTTTCAATTTGATAACAGGCATCTACCAGCCTACGAGCGGTGATATTCTGCTTGAAGGGCGAACGGTCGTAGGCCTGACACCCGACCGCGTTCTCAGGCGTGGCATCGCGCGTACATTCCAGAATATACGTCTCTTTAATAATATGACCGTGCTTGAAAATGTGCTGGTTGGGCAGCATACACATCTCTCCGCCTCTGTCCTGGGTTCGTTGTTTCGCACACCGCATGTGCGACATGAAGAGGAGACAGCGCGTGAGCGAGCGGTTGAACTACTGAGTTTCTTTGGCAATGAGCTGATAGAGCGACAGGATGAATATGTCGTTAACCTCTCTTATGCTCAGAAGCGGCGCGTCGAAATTGCGCGCGCGCTGGGCGCCAGGCCAAAACTGCTCTTGTTAGACGAACCAACCGCGGGCATGAATGAAATGGAGACACTTGAAGCGGTGAAATATGTGCGGCGCCTGCGCGATGAGTTGGATCTGACCATCCTGTTGATCGAACATAAGTTGGCAGTGACTATGGGTATCTCCGACCGCATTGCCGTACTTGACTACGGGCGTAAAATTGCCGAAGGCCTGCCCGAAGAAGTTCGCCGTGATGAGCGAGTGATTGCTGCTTACCTGGGTAAACCCAAGACAACTGAGCAACAAACAACTGAACAGGGAGTTGAGTAGCTCACTCAAGGTAAACGAATAAATATGTGGCGTGTTCCCTGTGACAGGGAAGATATCATTAGGATCAAGAGGTTGCTCATGTTACGATTGACAAATGTAGATA
>DATGGW010000070.1:0-8141 GCA_035308345.1 Ktedonobacteraceae bacterium
TAATCCGGTCTTGATCGGCGAACCGGGCGTGGGTAAGACGGCAATTGTCGAAGGACTGGCGCGTCGTATCAACGATGGCGATGTTCCCGCGACCCTGCGCAACAAGCGCATCGTGTCGTTGAATATTGGCGGCATGGTGGCCGGAGCGATGTTCCGGGGCCAGTTTGAGCAGCGCATCAAGTCGATTCTCGAAGAACTCCGCCAGTCGGAGGATGTGATCGTTTTTATTGATGAGTTGCATACCGTTGTGGGAGCCGGTGCGGCTGAAGGCTCGGTTGGCGCGGGGGACATGCTGAAGCCTGCTCTGTCGCGCGGCGAATTGCGCTGCATCGGCGCGACCACGCTGGACGAGTACCGCAAATACATCGAGAAGGACGCCGCGTTGGAGCGCCGCTTCCAGCCGGTGATGGTGGATGAGCCAAGCCCGGAAGAGGCTATCGAGATGCTGCGCATTGTGCGCCCCAATTACGAATTACATCACGGTATCGGTATTACTGATGAGGCCATCGATGCAGCGGTTAAACTTTCAGATCGCTACATCAATGATCGCTTCCTTCCCGACAAGGCTATTGATGTGATGGACGAAGCGGGTTCAGCCCTGCGTCTTGAGGCAATGGAGAAAGGCATCGTGAGTCCCTTGCTCATCTCCGATCTGGAGAAGGAGCTTTCCGATATCCAGGCGAAAAAGGAAGCTGCCGCCAATGCCGAGGACTACCAGCGCGCGGCCATGCTGCGCCAGCAGGAACTGGTGGCACAGGGCAAACTGGAGAAGGCGCGCGCCGAATCGGGCAATTCGGTAACGCTGCTGGTGACGCCCGAATTGATCGCCAGAGTGGTAGAAACCTGGACGGGCGTACCGGTCAGCCAGATGTTGGAGAGCGAGCGTCAGAACTTGCTCAACCTGGAAGATGATCTGCGCAAGCGCGTTGTTGGTCAGGACGAGGCTATCAGCGCGGTAGCGCGCGCCATTCGTCGTTCGCGCGCCGGGCTAAAGGACCCCAAACGCCCCATTGGTTCGTTTCTCTTCCTCGGCCCGACCGGTGTTGGTAAGACCGAACTGGCGAAGGCATTGGCGGCTGAACTGTTCGGCGGCGAGGAGAACCTGATTCGCCTCGACATGTCGGAGTATATGGAGCCGCACACCGTCTCGCGCCTGTTTGGCAGCCCTCCGGGATACGTGGGTTATGACGAGGGCGGCCAGTTGACAGAGCAGGTGCGCCGCCATCCATACAGCGTGATCTTGATGGACGAGGTGGAGAAGGCGCATCCAGAGGTCTTTAACGCACTGTTGCAGATTATGGACGATGGCCGTTTGACGGATGGTCAGGGCCGCACGGTGGACTTCAAGAATACCGTTGTGATTATGACCAGCAATGCTGGCAGCGCGGATCTCCGGCGTGCGGTGCGTATCGGCTTCCTGCCTACAAAAGACGAGGATAGTCGCGACGAGCAGCACGAGGCCATGCGCTCGAAGGCCATGGAGGGACTGAAGCGCATCTTCCGGCCCGAATTCATCAACCGTATTGACCAGATCGTGGTCTTCCACTCGCTGAGCAAGGCGGATCTCTACCAGATCGTTGACCTGCTGCTGGCCCAGGTGCGCGCGCGCTTGAGCGAGCACAACATCGAGCTGGCAGTGAGCGATGAGGCGCGTGATCTGCTGCTGCGCGAGGGCTTCGACGAGGAGTATGGAGCGCGACCACTGCGCCGCACCATCCAGAGCTACGTCGATGATACACTGGCCGACGCGCTGCTGACGGGCGAGATCAAGCCTGGACAGCTAGCCAGACTGGTTGTGCAGGATGATCGTATTGCCATCGAAGCGTTGGAAACGGTGAAGACAGCGTAAGCGCTTAGACGCATAAAGAAAGAGGGAGGCGCATAACCTCCCTCTTTTTAATTTGCTTGATTATACTTCGCTAAAAAGCTCATGCAGATTGCACGAAAATCCAGGAAGCAGTGGAGAGGTCAACACATCCTTATCATAGAGCGTGCTATAGAGCCTGAGCGCGGCGTTCTCGCGGCGATAGATTTCAAAGCGTTTATCCTGCCAACTGATCACCCAGTATTCCTGTACCCCACGCCGCGAGTAAAGTTTGAGCTTGACTTCGCGATCTCGCCGCTCATTTATCATACCTGGTGAGAGGACTTCGACCGCCAGTTCAGGAGCAGCATGCAACTTGCCATCAACCTGTAATGCGGTTGCGAGGCGTTCGCGGCTGATCCACACAAGATCGGGAGCCACGTCATCGTCTTCTGTGAAAATCACACCTGGCGCAAAGTTTGTCTTACCTGCTTTCGTTTGCCGACTCCAGGCATGCAGTTGAGCAGCCAGCTCCAGGCAAATATATTGATGCTGCCAGTGTGGTTGTTTAGATACGTACAATTCTCCATCAACAACTTCATATCGCTTACCATCATCTGGCAGCAGTTCCAGGTCCTGGGAAGTCCAGCGCATAGATACCATGTTTTCTCCTCAGAAGAGCCGATTGGTTCGTCATCTCTGACAAGAGTATAGCATATAAGCAGTGCGACTGCGAGGGTTGCTCTGCTTAATAGATAAACTCGATGCGCTCCAAATTATCCAACTCGCGCACCCACTTTATAATTTCCTCCCGTTTGTGCTCATCCTCGATTACCGGCGCGACCAGTTCGTGGAAACGCGCTTCGAGCTGCTCCCAACTGAGCGGGTTGTGTGGATCGCCCAGGGCATACCTTACGCGCGCGCTGTACTCTGTGCCATCGTCCATTTCCACGCGCGCGCTTGCCCGCCATTCCGCCGGGTAGTAGTCGTCCAGATCGGGCGCGCTATAGCATTCCACCTTCTGCATGAGCGCGCGCAGCGCCGGGTGTTGTATCCACTCGTCCGTGAAGACCGGCAGCCCGGCCTTTCCGGTAAGCAGGGCGACGGCTGCTCCGAAAGGCATGCTGAACTGCGCCTCGACGACGTTGTCGACCCGCCGCTTTTGCTCGATGGGGTCGGCGATCAGCCCGCGCCCGCCGGTCAGCACACCGCAAGAAACACGCGCGATATGTTGTGGGTCTGGCTGATGAAGGCGCAGGATGTCGAAGAGGCAGTCAATCGGACCATGCATGTAGCGGCAGCAGGCGTAAGGTTTGAGCGAGACGCGCATAATCGCGTACTCCTCGTCCGGCTCGCGCCAGAGCTGTTCCACGTCGCCAGCGGAGGAATAGGCGTGCAGAAAACCGTAGCGGCCCTCTAGAATATCGGTTGGCCCGACAAAGCCGGCCGCAGCCAGCCGCGCCGCAGTGATGCCCGCGTGACATGCCCAGCCGGGGTGCAGTCGCTTGGTCCACGCGCCATCATGCAGGTAAGCCATCGAGCCAGCCGCCATGCTGCCCGCAATGCCCAGCGCCATATTTACCTGTTCGGAGGACAATTTCAGCAAGCGCGCGCAGGCCGCAGCCGCTCCCAATGCTCCGCACACGGCAGTGGGATGAAAACCGCGCTCATATGCCGCAGCTGGATTCAGCGCTGCGCCTGCCCGCAATGTGATCTCGTAACCTGCTACTACCGAAGCATAGAAATCAGCCGGCGAAGAAGCGAGTTGCTCCGCGAGCCCAAGCGCGGCAGGCAAGACCACCACACCGGGATGCAGCGACGAGGCATTTTCAACATCGTCCATTTCCAGGCCGTGTCCGGCTATGCCATTCGCGAACGCCGCCCACGATGCTTCCGCTCGCTCTTGCCGTCCAAATATCGTCGCAGAACTCTCATTTCTTATAGCCGCTATGCTCTCCAACATGCTGTAAGCGACCTGGCTGGATGGTAGTAGAGAGCCGCGCAGAGTGACGGCCAGGTGATCGAGCAGCAAGTAGCGCACCCGCGCGCGTTTATCTGTTGAAAGCTGCTCGGCGCGCAATGTTGCACAAAAATGGGCAAGATCAGTTGTAGGCTGGCGCAGCATGGATTTGTCTCCTTAGCTACTAACTGGTCAACTGTATCTGGTCAATCGTCTGTAATAGCTCATGCATCCTGAACGGCTTGCGTAAAAATGGCACCTGTGGCAGTTCCGCCCTGGCCTGCTCTAGCTCTTTATGACTGCATGCCGAAATAACGATAATGTGAAGCTGGTTAGAAGGGATGGCTTGCTGGATGAGATGCGCTGCTTCGAGACCAGAGATTGAACCGGGCAGCAAGAGATCAATGAGCGCAAGATCGAAAGGAAGAGGCGAGCGAACGTTCTCACCGCTGAAAAGTGTCTCCAGAAGAGGAGCGCTGTGTGTAAATTTTTGTACTCTATGGCCGAGCATCTCCAATGCCGTCGATAGGTAATCTAGGATGGAAGGATTGTCTTCCAGCAAAGCAATGTTCACGGAACCCCCTTTTGTTGGCTCAACATCAAAAGATGCGCATGCAACTATGTCAATTATATACTCTCTCACATAAAGAACCTCTGTTTCTATGACCAAAGTCATATTCGCAAAATGCTTCTCAAGTGATACAATGTGCATGTTTTCAGAAGTGCCATCCAGGGAGTAACTATGACAGATCGCTACATTATATTCGACGCAAGCTGTTTCATCTGTAGTTCACTCGCCGCGATTATTGAAGAAGTGGCCGCTGGCAAATTTAAAACATTACCTCTTGACTCTGAACAGGCCGAGAATCTCTTACGCCAGGCTTTTCCACAAGGATGGCAGCATCAACCCTATTTAGCAACTGTGAAGCAAGATGGTCTCGTCGTATCGGCAAGACTCAGAATGGTGCTGGCGCTCGCTCTACTCCTCGGCCCAAAAAAGGCATGGGAGGTCTACAAGCTTGCGCGCGCAACCGGTATACCTCTCCCATACCTCCCGTTCGGACACCGTAGAGCACAACGCCGGACATCCACAAAGACCTGACACCAAAGAAACACTCCCGGACGTTTAATGTTCGGGAGTGTTGAAGCAGGGGAGACAGGAATCGAACCCGCAACCTTCGCTTTTGGAGAGCGCTGCTCTGCCAGTTGAGCTACTCCCCTAGAATATATTTGCACTCTCGGAGGGGTTTCCGTCAGCGGTTTGTAAATCGCCGCACTAGAGTACAAAGGGCGGAGAGGGAGAGATTCGAACTCTCGGAGGAGTTTCCCCCTCAGCGGTTTAGCAAACCGCCGCACTAGGCCACTATGCGACCTCTCCGCGATACTGTTCGCGCGCTATTATATTCCTCTTCAGTATTCCTGTCAATGAGGTTTTTAACCTGTTCCAGGAACACCTCCTCAGCGGTATTCTTCGTACCGGCTCGGTAAAATCAATGCTATCATAACTGGTGGGAAACTTCAACGCATACGGTTGACCGTACATGAGTTGTAATAGAAATAGAAAAGGATCGCTTTATTTGAGTGCCTGAACCTGGATTTTCCAGACCGATTCGCTGACCATAAGCAGGTACACTTGCCCGCCTTGATGCACCTCGGTTCCACCAGAGGTATTGCCAGCCTGGCAAATGGCGTTAATCGCGTTGGCGTCGATTACGATGCCATAGAGATTGTAGACATTAAGCTGCACATTATAGGGGCCGACGAACGAGTTGGGATCGCAGTTCCACAGAATCTTCCAATCGCCGGGCACACTGAATAGGGCAGTCTTCTGGTCGCCATTGCCCGTGAACGTTTGCACAGTCGTCCATGCGGGTGTATGTACCGACGCCGGTGTGCCGGTGACTTGTGTCGGCGACTGTGCCCGTGTTGGCTGATCGAGAGGCGTAGATGCCTGTTGCGCGCTGGTCGTTTGTTGATTGGAGATTTGCGAGGATGTACCGGCCGGCGTTGCTTGCGAACCGGGTATATGCGCGGCGTAGCCAATGATAGCGCCGATAACCAGCCCGGTAATGAGCCAGAGCCAGGACGGCTTGAACGACTTTCGCGGAGTGGGAAGTTTGGCCGGTGGTGGTTGCGCCTGGCTTTGCTGCGGCGGCAGCGACATTGGAAATGCCTGGCGTAGCAGGAGTGATGGTGGAGGCGTGACTGGTGGCTGCTCAAATGGCCGTCGCGGTAGTAATGGCTGTGATGGTGCTTGTTGCCATTGCTGATAGCCGGTATCATCCGGTGGTTCCCACAGTTGATCTGGCAGTGGTTGCGGTGACCGAAATTGCGACATAGCGCCTCGCTTATGACATTGAAATGAAATCGATAGTCCTCTATATGCTACAACGAACGAACGTCAGAATAATCCCTATACCCCTTGTTTTTCGGCTCTCCCCATGCTATACTTTGAAGCAAGCATCCGGCGATATGCTGGATATCATCGAAGTCGTCAGCCTTTCCTCGATCAATAGCATCACACATGAAACAATCCGATTCACCCATTGCTCGCTTTGCCAGGCATGTGCTGGGCAAACCTCTCTATCCTTACCAGTGCGAGGTGGCGAATGCCATCCTGGATTCTATAGAGGGGCGGCACGGTCGTATTATAACGGTAATGATGTCTCGCCAGTCAGGGAAAAACCAGCTCTCAGCCGTGCTTGAGGCGTACCTGCTTATGTCCATGCCGCAGGGGACGATAGTAAAAGCCGCGCCCACCTACACGCCGCAGATCATTACCAGTCGTTTACGACTGCTCTCATTGCTGGATAATCCGTTTACACGCGAGCGCATCTGGACAAGCCACGGTTATATTGTGGGAGTGTCACCGCGCTCCGATGCGTCACTATTGCGCAGCCACAGCGGGCCATGTGTGATGTTTTATTCCGCAGCGCAAGAAAGTAATGTGGTAGGGGCTACCGCGGATATATTGCTGGAGATCGATGAGGCGCAGGATGTCTCACCAGAAAAGTTCGACCGCGATTTTCGACCGATGGCCGCTGTCGCGAACGCAACTACCGTGCTTTATGGCACGGCCTGGTCGGATAACACTTTGCTGGCGCACCAACGCGCAGCTAACCTGGCGCAACAAGAACAAAGCGGGCTGCGCACCCATTTTGAATTTGACTGGAGAACGCTGGCGGCCATCAACCCGCAATATCGCGCCTTTGTCGAGCATGAAATAGCGCGCTTAGGCGAAGAGCATCCCGCCATCCAGACGCAGTACCTGCTGCGCCCCATCAGCGGCGCGGGTTACCTGTTGAATAGCCTGCATCACACCCTTCTGCAAGGAACGCATAGCTGGGAAGATACTCCCTGTGGAGAGGGATGGTATATCGCAGGAATGGATGTTGCAGGGGAAGAGCGGTCCGCGCCTGGGCTGGCGACCGGAAACCAGTTCGCGAGCAGCAAGCGCGACAGTTCTGTAATCACCATTGGACGAGTCTCCTTGAATGAACTGAATCTGCCATGCGTTGAGATTGTTCATCATCAATGGTGGACCGGGCGCTCTCATCTTGAGCAATACGCCGCTGCGCTCGCGCTTGTCGAACATTGGGGCATAAGGTCGTTTGTCATCGATGCTACCGGGATTGGAGCCGGATTGGCATCACTGCTGCTGTCTAAGCTCGGCGCAGAACGAGTCATGCCTTTTACTTTTAGCCGCCCGGCTAAATCGCGGCTGGCATACCAGTTGCTCTCGCTGCTAAATAACGGTCGTCTCAAGCTCTACGCGGCGCAGAATGCCCCACCGGCCATCTACACGGAGTGCTGGCAACAATTGCGCCAGGCGCGCTATCGCCTGCCCGCGCCAGAAGTGATGGATTTTTACGTTGATCCCGCCGATGGGCATGATGACTTTCTCATCAGCCTGGCATTGCTAACGGAAGCCGTCCAATCATTGACCTCGCCTGCTACCTCGACCCTGGTGCGCCCTACGCGGCTGTACGGCACTGAGGGCCGGTATTGAGGTCGTGTTTTGGTAGACGCGCCGTACAACTCGTGATACAATGCCATGCATCGGACATCCATTACCAATGCGCATTCATACCTCAACCACGATGAGCAAGAAGCGCTTCTCGTAATGAGTGTTAATCTGTTGTGTTGAAAGGCAGCGAAATTATGCCAAGAGGGCGTAAAGGGCCTCCACAGGAAAGTATTGACAGTATCCTGCTTGCGATGAGTCGCCGGGATGATATCGACCCCACAACACTATCGCATTATTTTGATCGCCTGGATGAAGAGTGGACCGACGGCGCAAGAGAAAAGGTGCTTCATTTGCTGCGCACCAATGATTTGACAGCGTATTCTGCTGCCGTTTTAATTCTCTCTGAGCTG